>NZ_JALBHA010000599.1:0-3493 GCF_023006445.1 Bradyrhizobium sp. SHOUNA76 | reverse complement strand
CAAGGCGGCCCTGGAGCGCGGTGCCAGCGAGGACGAGCTCAGGGTGCTGACGCAGAAGCTTCGTGAGGCCATGGCCGGCAAGGTGCGCGATCTCGCCCGGCGCGCCGAACAGAATCCGCTCGGGGCCCGGCAGCCGTTCCCCGCGGAGGTCCAGCTCATCCTCGACAAGGCGATCGAGCTGCGGCAGAAGACCCAGCATGCGACGCCCGAGCAGCTCGCAGAGCTGGCGCAGCAGCAGGACGTCTTGCGCGAGCAGCTTCAAGCCTATCGGAAGTCGGCGAACAGCCGTGCCAACAAGGCGGGGGACGACAAGACCAACCAGTTTACGCGGGACCGGAAATGCGGAAGCTAGCACGCGTGCCAGTCTTGAAGGCGATGTCGATCGCCTGTCTCGCCGTCCTCTTGGGAGGCGTATCCCCGGTCGCGGCCCAGCAGGATCAGGATCCCGATGCGCTGCTCGACAGCGCGGAAAAGGCGATGCAGGATTCCGGCGACAGCCTCAGGCAGAAGGAGTCCGGGAAGAGCCTGAACAACCAATCCGACGCCATTCAGAAGCTCGAGGAATACAAGCGCGCCACGGAGAGAAGCCAATCTTCCAGTCGCGATCGTTCCGTCATCACGCAGCGGGATCTGGACGATCTGTTGCGGCAGATCGAGAAGGCGGCGCGCGAGGGCAATAAAGAGGCCGCGCAGCGCATGCTCGAGCAGCTCGCGCAGATCATGGAAAATCTGCAGATGGCGCAGCCCGGGCAATCCGGCGAGAGCGAGATGGAGCAGGCGCTGAACGAGCTCAGCGACATGATCCGCAAGCAGCAGCAATTGCGCGACAAGACTTTCAAGCAGGGCCAGGACTCCCGGCGGGACCGCTCGCGCGGCAAGCAGGGCGACCAGTCGATGTCGGACCTCCAGCAGGATCAGCAGTCGCTGCGCGACCGCCTGAAGAAGCTGCAGGACGAGCTCGCCAAGCGCGGCCTCGCGCAGAAGGGACAAAAGGGTCAGAAGGGACAGCAGGGTCAACAGGGACAGAAAGGCCAGCAGGGCGACCAAGGCCAGAACGGCGATCAGGACGGCGACGACGGCGATGACGATGGCAGCCTCGACACCGCGGACGGCGCCATGGGTGATGCCGGTTCAAAGCTCGGCGAGGGCAATGCCGACGGTGCCGTGGATTCACAGGGCAAGGCACTCGATGCGATGCGCAAGGGCGCGCAGAAGATGGCCGAGGCGATGCAGCAGGGCGATGGCGACGGGCAGGGCGATGGTCCCGGCAATCGGGCCGGTCGTCAGCAGAGCGGCGGCAATCAGACCGATCCGCTGGGCCGCCCGCTTCACGGTCGCGATCTCAGCGACGACTACTCCGTCAAGATCCCCGGCGAGATCGACGCCCAGCGTGTCCGCCGCATCCTCGAAGAACTCCGCCGCCGCCTCGGCGACAGCTCGCGCCCGCAGATCGAGCTCGATTATATCGAGCGGCTGCTGAAGGATTTTTGAGCCTCTCGTAGCCCGGATGAGCGCAGCGATATCCGGGGCCGCGCGTCCCGCATGTCGCTGCGCTCATGCGGGCTACGAACTGCGAGCTCAGTCCGCCCGCTACCCCTTCTTCGCCGCGAGCGCGTCCGCCACCGCCGTGCGGATGTCGGCGACCGAGAACGGTTTTGTCACGACGTCGTGCACCAGTGCGTTCAGGTTGGAGGCGCGCTCGCGCTGGTCTGCAAAGCCGGTCATCAGCAGGATGGTCAGATCGGGGAAATCGCGCGCGGCGGAGAGCGCCAGCGCGATGCCGTCCATGATGGGCATCTGGATGTCGGTAAGCAGCAGGTCGAAGGCGCCGTCCTCGCGGGTCAGTATCTCCAGCGCCTCGGCGCCGTCCTGCGCGGTGACGGTCTCGTGGCCGTCCATGGCGATGGCGCGCGCCACCAGCGTGCGCATCGAATCCTCGTCGTCGGCGATCAGGATTTTCGGCATCAGATCAACCTCTGGGACGAACCTTCCCGTGCAGGACTCTGCAAGCTGATTATACGCTGCCGCCGGCAATGTCGCGCCGGTTGAAGAAGCGAACGTCGATATTGCGGCCCTCGGGCGGCGGCGAGGCGAGGCGAGAGCGGAAGAAGGCGCGCTCGCCGGGCCGCAGCACGGTCTGCTCCAGCACCGTATTCCAGGCATAGATCTCCGCGCCCTGCGCGTCGCGCACGGCAAAGCGCAGCCGCGGGATGTCGAGCGGCTTCTTGCCCTCGCCGACGATCACGCCCTCGATCACCAACACCTGCTTACCGTCCACGGTTTCGCTGGAGAGCTTCACGTCCTTGAAGGCGAGGCCGCGCAGGTTCACCTCGAGCCCTACCATTTTGTAGAACGCCGCCGTCTGCGGCAGCAGCCGCACCATGTCGCCGCGCCAGATCACCAGCCCCAGCACCAGCGCGCCCATGGCGGCGCAGGCGGTCGGCAGGCCGAAATAGGATTTTCGCGGCGCAATGGTGGGAGCCGGGCGGCTGACCCGCGCACCACGGCGGCCGAACAGGCCGCGGAACCAGGACTGATGCTGCGCGCCGACGACCTCCTCTTCGGCCTCGCGGGCCGCCGCTGACCACTCGTCCTCGGTTTCCTTGGCCTCTTCATCGGGCCAGTCGCTGGCGATCGAGGGGCTGTCGACGACAGGCGCATCAGCGGCGCCGTCGTCCCTGGCATAGGAGTTCCACTGCTCGGCGAGGTCGGACTGGTCGTCAGCCTGGCTGGCTGCGGCCATGGCCGGGACGGATGCCTCCTCGATGGCATCCTCGGCATGGGCGATCCAGGTCTCCTTGCAGCGGGAACAGCGGACTGCCCGTCCGTTCGCCCCCAGGCTCGCAAGCTTGATGGCGTAGGATGTCATACAATGGGGGCAGACGATATGCATGGACGAGCCTTGATGCATGAACGAGGACTTGACCATGTATGCTACAGGGCGACCGTTAACGAACCGGAAACCATAACGGCCGCAAAACCCGTTGATCGCGTATGGCGGAGCGCAGCAGTGCGACCCGCGCCCCTCTCGAACGGAGCTGAGCTTGGTTCGGTTCGAAAATGTCGGATTGCGTTACGGTCTGGGGCCGGAGATTCTGCGCGACCTCAGCTTCCAGATCCCGGCGCATTCGTTCCAGTTCCTCACCGGCCCGTCGGGTGCCGGCAAGACCTCGCTGCTGCGCCTCTTGTTCCTGTCGCATCGGCCGACGCGGGGCCTCGTCAATCTGTTTGGTCATGACATCTCGCAGCTCGGCAAGGACGAGATCGCCGACTTGCGCAAGCGCATCGGCATCGTGCTGCAGGATTTCCGCCTGCTCGATCACATGACGACCTATGAGAACGTCGCGCTGCCGTTCCGCGTTATGGGGCGCAGCGAGTCGAGCTATCGCAAGGAGGTGATCGATCTGTTGCGCTGGGTCGGACTCGGCGAGCGCATGGACGCGCTGCCGCCGATCCTGTCGGGCGGCGAGAAGCAGCGCGCCGCGATCGCGCG
>NZ_JALBHA010000598.1:0-3506 GCF_023006445.1 Bradyrhizobium sp. SHOUNA76 | reverse complement strand
GGGGTTCGCCCGCCCTGCTCCCACCTCTCGTGCACGACGCTGCCGCGTCCACCGCTCCCCGATCCGCGGCTCGTGACGACGTACGACCGCCCCTTTCGCCGGATCAGGATGGCCGACACATACGCCGAAACCGAATTTCGGTAAAGTGGAATATTTTCACGTCGGTGGATTGACAGCGGCCGACACAGGCACAATCGCGTGGCCCGGGTGAGCGAAGCGACACCCGGGATTGGTGCGGGGCAAAAGGTCCCGGATATCGCTCCGCTCATCCGGGCTGCGAAACCCACCCCGTTGCAATCGCGCTCGCCCAGCCAGGCATGCCCTTGCTGCGTGCCAATGCGGCCATGGCCGAAGGATCGTAGGGCACGTAGCGGATCGTCGCGGACCAGCCCGCTCCGGCATGTTCCAGGATGGCGTAGCACGCGTGCGGCGTGCCGACCTCGACCACGTAAGGAACGGGCGATTTCCCATCATAACCCGGCAATCCGACGCTGCCGGGATTGACCGCCAATCGTCCATCTCGAAACCGAACAACTCTTGCAATGTGCGTGTGTCCGCACAGGATGATTTCGGCATTGATCCCTGCGGCATCGACCTCGACCGCCTCGATCGGACTCGCGCGCACGCTGCCATCCGCGGTGATGGTATCGAGCCAGAAGGCGGCATCGTTGGTGGGCGAGGCGTGGCACAGCAACACCCGCTCCTTGTACATCAGTGTGGCGGGCATGCTTGCCAGCCACTCGAAATGCCTGCGATCGAGCTGCCGGAAATCGCTGCGCGCCGAGCCGCCCGCCTGCCAGAGCTCGACCAGGATTCGGTCCTGATCCCCGCGCACCGACGGAAAACCCCGCGCGATGAGGAGGTCTGCCGTTGCGGCCGCCTCGAGCGGTCCGCTGACATGGTCGCCGAGGTTCACGACCTCGTCGATGCCGAGCATAGCAATATCAGCAAGGACAGCTTCAAGCGCCGGACGATTCCCGTGCACATCCGCGATCGCAGCAAATTTCATATGGCCTTCCCCACTCGAGATGGCCGACAATTCACCCAATGCGGGACGATGCAGGGATAGCGGTTCTCTTTAGCTGCATTTGTAGAAGCGCCCGCAAGCTGAGTGTCAAATCGGCGCAGGCGGAACAATGGCACAACCAGGGTGCCGCGATCAAGCGACAGCTTCCGAGCTTCGACATCTTCGTTTACGATCCGGCCGAGCCACATCGTCGAGGACACCGGAATGCAGACCATCGGCCTGATCGGCGGCATGAGCTGGGAGAGCACCGCGCTCTACTACAAGCTCATCAATGAGCGGGTCCGCGACCGCATGGGCAAGCTGCATTCCGCTCCGCTGCTGATCTATTCCTACGATTTCGAGGCGATCAAGCAGATGCAGTACGCGGGCCGTTGGACGGAGGCGGCGGCCAGCCTGGCGGAGGTGGCGCGGCGGCTTGAAGGCGCCGGCGCACGGGCGATCGTGCTGTGCACGAACACGATGCACAAGCTGGCGCCTGAGATCATATCGAGCGTGACCGTTCCATTCATTCACCTTGGTGATGCCACGGCGCAACGGATCCGGGCGAAGGGATACCGGCGGGTCGGCCTCCTCGGCACGAAGTTCACGATGGAGGAAGACTTCTACATCGACCGGCTGCGCGCGCATGATCTCGACGTGCTGGTGCCTCCCACTGAGGCCCGCGCCGACGTGAACCGCATCATCTACGACGAGCTGTGCCTTGGAATCGTCGCCGATCCCTCGCGCCGTCGCTATCGGGAGGTAATGGCAGCGCTCGTCGCGGCCGGCGCCGAATGCATCATCCTCGGCTGCACCGAGATCACCATGCTGGTCGGCCCTGACGACACCTCGGTCGAGACGTTCGACACCACGGCGATTCACGCGGAGGCGGCGGCGGATTTCGCGATCGGGTAAAGCGCAGCCGGAATGACGATCCGTAGCCCGCATGAGCAAGCGACATGCGGGATCGATTGCCCCGGATATCGCTTCGCTCATCCGGGCTACTGCACCTGCCGCCTCAACGATGCTCGATCGCGCGGATCGCGCCACGGAGCTCGGCGAGGCCGCGCAGGCGGCCGATGGCGGTGTAGCCGGGGTTGGTGCGCTTGGTGGCGGCGAGATCATCCAACATGCGGTGACCGTGATCGGGACGGAACACGATCTGGCTGTCGGGCGAGCGCCGGGCGTTCTCCTTCAACAGCGCCTTCAGCACCGCGACCATGTCGACGTCGCCGTCGAGATGATCGGACTCGTAGAACGACAGCCCGTCGGCCTCGCGCTTGGTCGCGCGCAGATGGGCGAAGGCAATGCGCGGGCCGAAGCGCTCGGCCATCTCGGGCAGATTGTTCTGAGGCCGCACGCCGAGCGAGCCCGTGCACAGGCAGATGCCGTTCGCCTTGGACGGGACGGCGTCGAACAGCGCCTGATAATCGTCGGCCGAGGACGCAATGCGCGGCAGGCCGAACAGCGGGCGCGGCGGATCGTCCGGATGCAAGGTCAGGGACACCCCGAGCTGCTCGGCCACCGGCGTCACGCGCGCAAGGAATTCGGCGAGATGCTGCCGCAGAATCTTCGGCGTGATGTCGCGATAGGTCTCGAGCCGGTCGCGGAACTGCGGAATGGTCATCGGCTCGGTGGTCGAGCCCGGCAGCGCGCTGGCGATCACCATGACGAGATAATCGATATCGGCCTGGCTCATCTGGTCGAACAGCTTTTTCGCGCGCGCCTGCTGCTCGGACGAATATTCCTGCGCGGCAGCCGGGCGCTTGAGGATGTGGAGCTCGAACGCGGCAAAGCGGTCCTGGTCGAAGCGCATGGCGCGGGCGCCGTTCGGCAACTCCCATTCGAGATCGGTGCGACACCAGTCCACGACGGGCATGAAGTTGTAGCAGATGATCTTGATGCCGGAGGCGGCGACCGCCTCGAGGCTGGCGATCCACGCCTCGATGGACTGCGTCGCCTTGCCGCCGAGCCGCTTGACGTCGTCCGGGATCGGAATCGATTCCACCACCGACCATGTCAGCTGCGAGCGGCCGGGCTGGCCGTTCTCGATGAAGTTCTTGCGCTCCTCGACGGCCTTGCGTGTCCAGGCTTCGCCGATCGGCACTTGATGCAGCGCCGAGACGATATCGCTCGCCCCGGCCTGCCTGACATCGTCGAGCGAGACCGGATCGTCGGGCCCGTACCAGCGCCAACCTTCGAGCATCATGTGCAATCTCCAATCAATTCGCGGTCAGCACGACCTTGACGCTCTGCGAGCGGTCGAGCGCCAGCCTGAGCGCGTCCGGCGCGGTCGAGAGCGGCCGCTCGGCGGTGACCAGCGACAGCACGTCGATGCTGCCATTGGAGATCAGCTCCACGGCGGTTGCGAATTCGAAGCCGAACCGGAACGAGCCGCGCAGGTCGATCTCCTTGGCCATCACCGCATTGGACGGCGTCGGGATCTGGCCGCCCGGCAGGTTGCCGATCTGCACCACCACGCCGCCACGCCTGACGATGC
>NZ_JALBHA010000597.1:0-3507 GCF_023006445.1 Bradyrhizobium sp. SHOUNA76 | reverse complement strand
ACGAAGGAGGTCAGCGGCGCGAGCTTGTCGTTGAGCGCGTCGATGTCGCGCTCGAGCCGCTCGACCTGGCTCGCCACCACGCGCAGCCGCTCCGCTTTGCCTTCACGTTCGGGGACCGCGAGATCGGCGCCAAGATCGAACAGATCGTTCTGAATGCGGCCGAGCATCGCGTCGAACTCGGGCATGTCGCCGGTATGGAGCCTGACGACGCCGATGGCAGCGTTGGTCTCGTCGACGGTGCCATAGGCTTCGATGCGCAGATCGTATTTCGGACGCCGCTCGCCGGTTCCGAGCGCCGTCGTGCCGTCGTCACCGGTCTTCGTGTAGATGCGGTTCAACGTGACCATGGAGACCTCTTAGTGTTGGGCATGATCCTGGAAAACCGCTTCACACTTTGCGCGAACGCGGCCCTTCGGGTCCGGATCATGCCCTATCGTCCCAACGCCCAGACCGCAGCCATCGCGATGACGATCGCCACGAACTGAAGCAGCACGCGCCAGCGCATCAGCTTCTGCGAGGTGTTGGGCGAGCCGCCGCGCATCATGTTGATGAGACCGAGCAGCAGCACCAACGCCACGGCGCCGACCGCGATCGGTAGGATGAAAGTACTCAGGATAGATGCCATTGGGGGGTGATAACACCGTGCGCGCCGGTCCGCCATGGTGGTCCGGCAACCACCGCCGTCATTCCGGGGCGATGCGCAGCATCGAGCCCGGAATCTATCGGGCCACGTCGCAAGCGGCGAGATGGATTCCGGGCTCGCGCGACGCGCGCCCCCGGAATGACGGCGGGGCGCTTCGCGATCTGGCTTTTGGGGCAATAATGTCAGAAGGTAGCGAGATGACCTCCGATTTGCGCCGCTCGCCTCCCCTCACCTCTCCTCGCGCACGGGGCGAGCGAGCGGCACCTGTCTTGTAGGTCGCGCATGAAAGCGATCCGCTACATCTACGTCGTGTTGGAGGACGCGTTCTACACGTTCCTCGCCGATGACGGCTGGGCGATCGCTAGCCACATCGCGCTGTCGACGCTGATGGCGCTCTTCCCGTTCCTGATCGTGCTGACCTCGCTCGCCGGCTTCTTCGGCTCCAAGGAACTCGCCGACCAGGCCGCCAGCCTGATGCTGCAGATCTGGCCCAAGCAGGTCGCCGATTCGATCTCGGGCGAAGTCCACGACGTGCTGACCACGACCCGCACCGGCATTCTGACCATCGGCGCGGCACTGTCGGTCTATTTCGCTTCCAACGGCGTCGAGGCGCTCCGGGTCGCGCTCAACCGCGCCTATGCGGTGGTGGAGATGCGGCGCTGGTACTGGCTGCGGCTCGAATCGATTGCCTACACGCTGATTGCAGCTTTTACCGCGCTCGCCATGGCGTTCCTGATCGTGCTCGGTCCGCTTCTGATCGAAGCGGCACGGCGCCATATCCCACTATTCGTCGAGTCGAATGAGAGCATCCTCACCTGGCTGCGCTACGGCATCACCATCAGTGCGCTGGTGGTGGCGCTGATCATCCTGCACGCCTGGCTACCGGCAGGACGGCGCGGCTTTCTCCAGATCCTGCCCGGCATCGTCTTCACCATCGTGGCCTCGCTGATCTCCAGCGTCGTGTTCGGACAATATCTGGCCCGCTTCGCCAACAATTACGTGACGATGTATGCGGGGCTCGCCTCGGTGATCATCGCGCTGGTGTTTCTGTACTTCATCGCCGCGATCTTCGTTTACGGCGGCGAGCTCAACGCCGCGATCATCAAGTCGCGACTTCCTCACGGCGTGTCGCTTCAAGCAGCGCAGTCGCTAGCGCCCGCGGAGACACAGGCTTGACCAGGAAGGCGTCGGCGCCCGCCTCGCGCGAAGCCGCCTCGTCCTCGCCGCGACCGGAAACTCCGATGATCGGGATCTGAGCCAACTGCGTCGGCATGGTGCGGATCCGCCGGATGGCTTCGACGCCGTCGATGCCCGGCAGAACCATGTCCATCAGCACCGCATCGAACGCGCCCTGCTCCAGCCGGTTCACGGCGTCCTCGCCGCGCCCGATGAACTCGGCATGATGGCCGAGCTCGGTCAGAATGGTGTTGAGCACGACGCGACCGAACGGATTGTCCTCGACGCTGAGGACGCGCAGCGCCGCGACCGCATCTGGTTCGGCTTCGCCCTTCCTCCCGCGAGATTTGTCCGATCCCGTCGCATCGAGCGACACCGTCAGCGTAAAGGTGGCGCCGCCGCCGCGCCGGGGCGCAACGATGATGTCGCCGCCCATCGCACGCGCCAATTGCTTGACCGAGGATAGGCCGAGGCCAGCGCCGCCGAAGCGCGAGGCGATGGTGACATTGGCCTGGGTGAACGGGCGGAACAGCCGCTTGATCTCGGCCATGGTCAAGCCGATGCCGCTGTCGGACACCGCGAAGGCGACGCCGACCCTGCCTTTGGCTTTGCCCTTGACGGGACGCCACGGCTCGACAGCGAGGGCCACGCCGCCCTGGTCGGTGAATTTCACGGCATTGTCGATCAGGTTCTCGAGCGCGGCGCGCAGGCGGACGGGATCGCCGACCACCAGTCCCGCCAGCTTTTCGGAGATTTCCACCTCGGCCTTCAGCCCCTTGGCCGCGGCCCGGCCGGCCAGCGAATCGCCGGCATTACGGGCAAGCGTTCGCAGGTCGAACAGGTCCTGTCGCAGCGTGCCTCCGCCCTTCCCGGCCCCCTTGCCGGTTCTGGCGGCATCCACGAACAGCGTGGCAAGGCTCGCCAGATGCTCGGCACCGGCCTTGATCGTATCGGCCCAGCGCCGTTCCCGTTCGCCGAGATCGGAGGTCGCGAGCAGGTCGCTGATCGCCAGAATGCCGGTCAGGGGGGTGCGAACTTCATGGGCAAAGGCGGCGAGCGCCGCCTGGACCACATCAGGCGCGACCACCTTGATGCTGCGCTTGCGCAACGGGGCGACCGGCCCGGACCGCTTCCGAGGCGGTCGCTTGGACGTCCGCGTGGTGCGCGCTGCGCGCTTTTTCGCCGCCATGAATCCCCTTCGAAGTATCCCCTTCGAACCCCAGGCTGTCGGCCAAGCATGGCACGGCGGAACCCCCGGAGTCACGGCGACGTTTAGCTAACCCCCAGAGAAACTTAACCTAATCCCACCAGCTGACGGATGCCGGCAGGCGTGATGCCGGCCGCGCGCAAGGCGCGCAGACCGGTCGAGCGGCTCGATTTCGACAGCTTCCGCCCAGTCTCGTCGCAAATCAGCCGGTGATGCCGGTAGGCGGGTTCGGGCAAGCCGAGCAGGACCTGGAGCAGGCGGTGCACTGAGGTGGCGTGAAACAGGTCCTGGCCCCGCACAATCTCGCTGACGCCCTGAAGTGCGTCATCGACGACGACGGACAGATGGTAGCTGGTCGGTGTCTCCTTCCGGGCCAGGATCACGTCGCCCCACGCTTCGGGGCGCGCCGGGACAATGCCGCCCTCGCCGTCGGGGCGCTCGCCGAGTTCGCTCCACGTCAGACCGGCGGCGCGCTGACAGG
>NZ_JALBHA010000596.1:0-3521 GCF_023006445.1 Bradyrhizobium sp. SHOUNA76 | reverse complement strand
GCCCGCCGCCCCGGGCCCCGTCAAGGCGGCCGCAGCCACGCCATCTCCCGCAGCCGCGCCCACGCGCGATCTCAATTCACCGCTCGGCGTCTGGCTCACCGAGGAGAAGGAAGGCAAGGTCCGCATCGAGCAATGCGGCAGCAATCTGTGCGGCTATTCGGTCGACAGCAAATCGAACCAGAATGGCGAGCAGGTTCTGATCAACATGAAGCCGAGCAAGGACCAGAAATGGTCCGGCCGCATCCTCGATCCGAACTCCGGCTCGACCTACGATTCGACGATCGCAATGAAGGGCACTGACCGCCTGCGCGTGCAGGGCTGCGCCTTCGGCGGCATGTTCTGCGGCGGGCAGACCTGGACGCGGGTGAACTGAGTTTTGACTCGACGCTTCTGATTGAGGAAGGGGCCCGCGATCCGGGCCCCTTTGCTTTTGGCCGCGGCGTCAACGTGACGTGCGCCACCTCACAGAGCCTGCCGCTCGCGTGACAGCCCTCACATCGCCGGTTCCGCGCCCGTGCCATGTTCCCCGCATGGTCACCCACAGGGGCGTGTCATGAACGGCTTTCGCAAAGGTCTCTTCGCCACCATCGTCGCCATCGCCTTCCCGCTCGCGCAGGCTGATGCTGCGACAAGTACTTTCGACGGCACATGGAATGTCCGCATCTCGTCATCGAGCGAGACCTGCGGCAACGGCGCGACCGTCGCGATCGGCATCAACAACGGGCAGATCGCCTCGAGCAGCACCGCAGTGTCAGCGTCAGGCCGCGTGGCGGACGCCGGCAGCATCAATGTCACCCTCAGCACCGGTATCAAGCGCGCCGTCGGCTTCGGACGACTGAGCGGCACCTCGGGCTCCGGCACCTGGCGCGGCGCGCTGTGCACGGGGACGTGGACGGCGGAGCGGATGTAGCAGGTCTGGTGTCCCGGACGCGCCGCAGCGTGCAAGGCTGCTGCGCAGAGCCGGGACCCAGGAGTCTTGGTTAGTCGCCGGAAGATTCCGGGACACACACGAGGACCTTCTTAGCCCAGCGCCGCCCCATACTCCGCGTCAGTGACCGGCTCCAGCCAGGTCGAATAGACGCCGTCGAGCGCTTCCTGCATGGCGATGTGGCACATGCCGTTGGTCGGCGACGCTCCGTGCCAGTGCAACTCGCCCGGTGGAATCCAGACAGTGTCGCCGGGACGGATCTCCCTGACCGGACCGCCCTTGGTCTGCACGCGCCCGACGCCGGAGATGACGTAGAGCGTCTGCCCGAGCGGATGGTGATGCCAGTTGGTGCGGGCGCCCGGCTCGAACGCAACGCGCGAGCAATTCAGCCGTGCGGGCGCGGGCGCCATGATCACGGGGTCCTGCCACACGGTGCCGGTGAAGTTTTCCTTGGGCGCGCGGCGGGTCGGCCGCGTGCCTGCAACAGTGATCTCCATGGGATTCCTCGCTTCCGTTACTTCTTGCTGGCGGCGTAGCGCGCCTTGGTCTCGGCGTTCATGGGATAGAGGCCCGGCAGCACCGCGCCATTGTTCACCTCGTTGACGATCCAGGCTTCCATGCGCTCCTGCTCGACGCCCTCGTTGAGGACGTGATCGAGCATCGCCTGCGGGATCAACACGCAGCCGTCCTGGTCGGCGACCACGATGTCGTTCGGAAAAACGGCAACCCCACCGCAGCCGATCGGCTCGCCCCAGCCGACGAAGGTCAGGCCGGCCACGGAGGGCGGCGCGGCATAGCCGTCGCACCACACCGGAAGATTGGTGCCGAGCACGCCCTCGACGTCACGCACGACGCCGTCGGTGACGAGAGCGGTGACGCCGCGCTTCATCATGCGGGCGCAGAGAATGTCGCCGAAGATGCCGGCATCGGTGATGCCCATGGCATCGACCACGGCGATGCATCCCTCCGGCATCGCCTCGATCGCGGTGCGGGTCGAGATCGGCGACGACCAGGATTCCGGCGTCGCCAGATCCTCGCGCGCCGGCACGAAGCGCAGCGTGAAGGCCGGTCCCACCAGGCGCGGCAGGCCCGGGCGCAGCGGGCGCGCGCCCCGCATCCACACATTGCGCAGGCCCTTCTTCAGCAGGACCGTGGTGATGGTGGCGGTGGTGATGCCGGCGAGGGTCTTGCGGGCTTCGGGGGACAGCGACATGGACGACAACGAGCTCCGAGGTGCGGGAAAGAACGCGCGCATCTTGCGAGCCGCAGCCCTTGCGTCAAGGGCCAAGAGGCCACCAATAACGCAGGGCGGCTGAGCCGTTATGCGACGCGATAACAAGGTCTTATCGCGCCCCCTTGCATTAATTTATTGGACTTGCGGGCGCATTTACGCGAAGCAGGACGAAGCGGAACTCCCACGTCGGGGCCGCATTCCCGTTTTCGACAGCTCTTCGACAGCTCATGGCCGCGACGCTTCCCCCGCCCCGCCTTCTGCCCAGTGGCGACAGCGCCGTCACGGTCGAGTTCAGCCGCACGATCGATGACGCCGCCAACCAGCGCGTGCTGGCGCTCGACAAGGCACTCGCGGCAAGCCCCATCGACGGCATCACCGAGACCGTGCCGACCTATCGCTCGCTGCTGGTACATTACGATCCCGGCAAGATTGGTTTCGACATGCTCGGCGAAAAGATCCTGCCGATCGCCACCCGGCCGTTGCCGCCGGTGACCAAGGCACGCCGCTGGCGCATTCCCGTCGCCTATGGCGGCGAGCACGGCATAGATCTCGAGGATGTCGCCAAGGCGCTGAACACCACGCCAGACGACATTGTCGCCCGTCATGTTGGCGGCGACTACAAGGTTGCCATGATCGGCTTCACGCCGGGCTGGTCCTATCTCAGCGGCCTCGACACATCCCTGCACATGTCGCGGCGGCAAAATCCGCGGCTGCTGACGCCCGCCGGCACGATCTCGATCGGCGGCATCCAGGCCGGGATCCAGTGCCTCGCCGCGCCGAGCGGCTGGCACCTGCTCGGCCGCACGCCTGTCAGAACCTATCAGCTCCACCGCAACCCGACCTTCCTCACCGAGCCCGGTGATCGCGTGACGTTCTTCGCCATCGACCACAAGACCTTCGAGGAGCTGGACCGCGCCGCGGAAGCCGGCGAGATCGTTGCCGAGCAGGTGGACGCATGAGCAGGCTCGTCATCGCCAGCGTCGGCCCTGCAAGCTCCGTCCAGGATGGCGGTCGCCTCGGCGCGCAGCGCTATGGCTTGACGGTGAGCGGGGCGATGGACCGGCTGTCGCTGGCCGCGGCGAATACGCTGGTCGGTAACGAGCCGTTCGCGGCCGCCGTCGAGATCGGCCCGTTCGGCGCCTCTTTCACCGCGCGTGACGGCGCCGTGCGCGTCGCGATCTCTGGCGCGCCGCGCAATGCGGACGTCGCCGGAAGCGCCCTCGCCATGGACACGTCGGTGACGCTGAAGGACGGCGAGACGCTGACGCTGGGCTTTGCCCGCGGCGGCGCCTTCACCTATCTGGCGATCGAAGGCGCCATCATGGGCGAGCCGGTGTTCGGCAGTCTCGCGGTCAATGC
>NZ_JALBHA010000595.1:0-3538 GCF_023006445.1 Bradyrhizobium sp. SHOUNA76 | reverse complement strand
GGCAGCTCCGCGCAGAGCTCGTCGAGCAGCCCCGTGAACCGCCGCGCCGCAGCCTCATAAGCTGCGCGCACAGCGTCCGCGCGCCCCCTCGCCTCCACGATCAGATCGATCGGTCCATCCTGCAAATGCAGCCGCCGGCCATCAGACAGCAATGCGATTTGCGGGAGCCTTGTCATGCCCGGGGTCCCGGAATTGGATTCTGCCAGGGCAATTGCCTGATATCGTCGCCCCCCTGCACCTCGGCGAGCGGCTTCACATAATCCATGTGCCCGCCGAGCGCGGCGTAGTCCGACAGCTTCATCGTGAACTCGATCGGCGCGACCAGCGCTGGCGTCGGCACATAGCCGAACGCGCCCGCCGGCATCTGCGTCACGTCGACCATGTAGGTGATGCCGCCACCCGGCCAGACATAGACCGGCGCGCCGCCGCTGGTGACGCGCGTCAGCGCATCCTTCACCGAGCGCGTCAGCCGCACCGGATTGTCGGTGACCCCGGCGCGTAGCGAGCCGCCGGCGCCAGCCATGAACAGCACCGTGCACAGCGCCGGCTCGCAATTCTCCTGGATGCGCTCGACCGAGAATTTCAGATCGGCAGGCATCTCGGTCTCGACCGGCTTCAGTGTCTCGTCGAGCACGTAATAGGACGAATGCTCGCCGGTGGTGGAAACCATGAGCATGGTCAGACCGGCCTTTGCCTCCTTGGCATCGAACGGCCCAAGGATCGCCAGCGGATCGGAGATGTCGGTTCCGCCCCACCCCGTGCCGGGATCGGCGACCTGGAAATAGCGGCCGGGCGTCGAGCGCCGGCCCTTCATCTTGATGCCGGTGTCGGCGATGTCGAGCAGCTTGCCGGCCTGGTGTTCGCTCAGCACGCCGGTGATGTGGTCGTCGACCACGACGACCTCGTCGACCTTGCCGTGCCATTGCTTGGCGAACATGCCGATCGTCGCCGAGCCGCAGCCGACGCGCATCCGCTCTTCTTTCACGCCGTTGACGATCGGCGGTTGGCCGGCCTGCACGACCACGCTCGCGCCGCCGTCGATGGTCAGCTCCACCGCCTTGCAATTGGCGAGGTCCATCAGCGTGTCGCAGGTGACGCGGCCTTCCTTCTTGGAGCCGCCGGTCAGATGATGCACGCCGCCGAGCGAGAGCATCTGCGAGCCGTATTCGCTGGTGGTGACGTGGCCGACCGCCTCGCCCTGCGCGCGCACCGTCGCGGTTTCGGGGCCGAGATATCGGTCGGTGTCGATCTTCACCTTGATGCCGCAATAGGAGAAGATGCCCTCGGTGACGACAGTCACCATGTCGACGCCGTCGACCTCAGCAGAGACGATGAAGGGGGCCGGCTTGTAGTCGGGATAGGTGGTGCCCGCGCCGATCGCAGTGACGAAGGTCGAGGGCTCGTGGACGATCTTGCCGTCCCAATCTTCGGTGCGGCTGAACGGGACCAGCTTGCCGCCATGTGAGACGGTGCGCTCCAGGATCACATGCGGATCGACGCGGACGAGCTTGCCCTCGTGATTGGCATAGCGATCGCAGGCACCCGCCGCGCCCGGCTTGATGTAGCACATCACCGGACATGCATCGCAGCGGATCTTGTCGATGGCAGGGCTCGTTGTTTCCATCACCATGTGAGAAGCCGGCGGACCGCAGTTATCATTCGTATACGAACGATGGTGCGCGCGCTCCCGATGGCTGTCAAGCGGCGGTGCGGCGCAAAAGATGCGGCTGCTGCATAAAACCTCATTTGCCTAACCGCTCTGTCCACAAAGAAGGCAGTCGCGCTGCACTGCGGCATGCACGGCTTGCACGTTTGTGTACAAACGGTATCGTCGCGACGTAAATTTGCGAGCACTTGGCCGCGAGCTTGGGAACGAGGATGACGCAGGCACCGATCCGCCTCACCGTGAACGGCAGGATCCACGAGATCGCTGCGGCGCCAGAGACGCCGCTGCTCTACGTGCTGCGCAACGACCTCGCGCTCAACGGCCCCAAATATGGTTGCGGTCTTGGCGAATGCGGCACCTGCACTGTCCTGATTGACGGGGCCGCGGCCCGCTCCTGCGTGATTCCCGTGAGCGGCTGCGCCGGCCGCGACATCGTGACGCTCGAAGGGCTCGGCACGCGCGACAAGCCTGATGTGGTGCAGCAGGCCTTCATCGACGAACAGGCCGCGCAATGCGGCTACTGTCTCAACGGCATGATCATGACCACCAAGGCGCTGCTCGCGATCAACTCGCGACCGAGCGAACAGGAGGCGCTGGCAGCGCTGCGCTACAATCTCTGCCGTTGCGGCACCCATGTCGAAATCCTGCGCGCCGTAATGCGCGCGTCGGGCCAGCTCGCCGAGGCCGGTGATTGATGATCTCTCCTGTCCCTGATGGAGCTGAGCGGCAATCCGGTTCGCTCGTCGTCGTCCGCACGGTGGACGAGATCACATCCGAAACCTTCGTCCGCATTACCGCGGACGGGTCGGTCACGGCCTATAACGGCCATGTCGATCTCGGCACCGGCATCCGCACCGCCCTCGGCCAGATCGTCGCCGAGGAGTTGGATGTGTCCTTTGCGCGCGTCGTCGTGGTGCTTGGCGACACCTCTGTGGTGCCGAACCAGGGCGCGACGATCGCGAGCGAGACCATCCAGATCACAGCCGTCCCCCTGCGCAAGGCCGCAGCGCAAGCGCGTCACTTCCTGATCGCGCGCGCAGCCGAGCGGCTGGAGCTGCCGGAGGCCGATCTCGGTATTGAGGACGGCCTCGTGCGCGGGCACGACAATCGCAGCGTCACCTATGGCGAGTTGATCGGCGACGAAGAGATCAGGCTCGAGCTTGCCGACGATGTCGTGGTTAAACCCGTCGGCGACTACGCCATCGTCGGTCAGTCGATGCCGCGCGTCGACCTCCCCGCCAAGGCCACGGGCGAGCTGACTTTTGTGCACGATATCCGGGTGCCCGGCATGCTGCACGGTCGTGTGGTGCGCCCGCCCTATGCCGGTGTCGATGCCGGCCCGTTCGTCGGCACCAGTCTGATCGCGGTCGATGAATCCTCGGTGCGCGACGTCCCTGGCCTGATCGCCGTCGTCCGTATCGGCGATTTCGTCGGTGTCGTCGCCGAGCGCGAGGAGAATGCGATCAGCGCGGCAGAACAGCTCAAGGTCGGCTGGAAACCGACGCCCACCCTCACCGATCTCGCCGACGTCGAGACCGCACTGCGCGCCAATCCGTCGACGCCACGCACGCTGATCGACAAGGGCGACGTTGACGCGGCGATCTCAGGCGCGGCCAAGCCGATGCAGCGCACTTACGTCTGGCCATATCAGATGCACGCCTCGATTGGTCCGTCCTGCGCGGTCGCCGATTTTCAGGGCGGCAACATCCGCGTCTGGTCGGGCACGCAGAACCCGCATGTGCTGCGCAGCGACCTTGCCCTGCTGATCGAGCGGCCTGAGAGCGAGATCGAGGTCATCCGCCTGGAGGCCGCCGGCTGCTACGGCCGCAACTGCGCCGATGACGTCACCGCCGATGCGCTGCTGCTGTCGCG
>NZ_JALBHA010000594.1:0-3547 GCF_023006445.1 Bradyrhizobium sp. SHOUNA76 | reverse complement strand
GCCGAGTCGCTTCACCAGCCGGCCGATGGTGCCGTCGGGCGTTTCGCCGGGCTGGATCACCCGCGCCGACAGGCCGAGCGCCCAGGCCGAGGCGTTGACCAGGAAGGCGGTGGACTTGGTCTCGTGGTGGATGAAGTCACCCTCGCCGAGCTTGTCCTCGATGAACTGGTCGGCGGTGCGCGCGTCGGGCACGCGCAGCAGCGCCTCGGCCAGCACCATCAGCGCGAGCCCTTCCTTGGTCGACAGTGCGAACTCCCGCAGCATGTCCTCGACCCCACCGAGCCGGTCGTCGCGCTTGCGGATCGCCTCGATCAGCCGCGTCGCGGTGCGGTCGATCCGCGTCTCCTGCGGCGGGGACAGATGCGACGCCGGCAACAGGCGCGCGGCGATCTCGGCGTCATCGGCTGCGTAGGGGGCGGTGAAGGGCGGCGGAATGTTCGGCATGGCGGGTCCTGTGGCTGCAATCCAGGATAATGCCGGCGTTACCGTAGTTCGATAGACAATCTAGCTGGTTTGCCTTAGAAAGTGAAGATCATAAGCCATTTGACCGCATAAACCATGGAACTGGATCGAATCGACCGGAGAATCCTCTCCATTCTGCAGGAGGACGGGCGCATCGCCAATGTCGACCTCGCCGAGCGCATCGGGCTGTCGCCCACCTCGGTCGGCGAGCGGCTGAAGCGGTTGCAGCGGGAGGGCTTTGTCGAGGGCTATGGCGCGCGGCTCAACCCACACCGGCTCGGCCTCGGGCTCCTGGTGTTCGTCGAGGTGCTGCTCGACAAGACCACGCCGGATAATTTCGAGCGGTTTGCGCGCGCGGTGAAGCTCGCGCCCGAAGTGCTGGAGTGTCACATGGTTGCCGGCGGCTTCGACTATCTTGTGAAGGCGCGGCTTGCGGACATGACCGCCTATCGACGCTTCCTCGGCGAGACCCTGCTGTCGATGCCGGGCGTGCGCGAGACGCGGACCTATGCGGTGATGGAAGAGATCAAGCGCGACGCACCGTTGCCGGTGGGCTGACGAAATGCCGTCGCGATTGTCATTGCTGTGGCGTTGAACGAGCGGTCTTCGCGCGAAAAATAGCTCTCCGTGTGCAATCGCAACGCCTGTCGTCGAATGCACTCACCGTCTTCTAAAATTTTTTTGGCCCGGCTCCCGGACAGATCCGGGAGGCAGCAAAAGCTGGCGGGCTTAGACTTTGAGGTTCTCTGCGGAGGTCTTGCCCCGGTTTGCGATCTCTTCGTATTCCACCGTCTGCCCCTCATTGAGGGAGGACAAACCGGCTTTCTGCACTGCCGAGATATGCACGAACACATCCTTGCCGCCCGACGCAGGCTGGATAAATCCATAACCCTTCGTCGGGTTGAACCACTTGACCGTACCTTTAGCCATCACGACTTCTCCGCGGGTCTTCCTCCGAGATCTCGAACCGCCAGTCCCCGCCAACCGGCCGGTTCGGTCCTAACAGGATACGCGGAATGTGGCGGGCTTGGTAGCTCAAACCACATCAGCATTTCGCCGAATTCCGCTCAACTTCGCGGCGCTTTTACCGGTTTTGCCCGTTTCGCGGTCAAATGGCCCGATGCTGCGCGCCATCCGTCAATACGTCGCGGCCAGATAATCGACGATCTTGCCGACGTCGGCATCGTCGATCGGTGCGCCATAGACCTTGATCATCTTGGTCACCTCGGCCTGCCAGAAGCCTTTCCTGTCCTTCATCGGCGGCTGCGTCTTGATGTAGTCGGCCGAGTGGCAGGCGCTGCAATTGCCCTGCACGACGTCGAGATTGGGCCCGGGCTTGAGCGCCGCGACCTCATCAGGGGTCTTGTAATTGACCGGCGCGGCAAGGGCCGCCCCCACCGCGGCGGCAAGGGCAAGGGCAATGGCCAGGAGAACGGTGCGCTGCATGATCATTCTCCTTCAGGCCACGGTCACGCGGACGGTTTCGACGACGTTGCGCAAATAGCCCGCCGGGTTCCAGCGTGGCGTGTCCGGCTGCGTCTCGCCGCCATTGCCGGTGGCGCGCACCTTGAGCTCAACGGTGCCCGCCGCGAGCTTCACCGGCAGCTTCCATTCGCGGAACGAGTATTTACCGAGATCCTTGCCGAGCTTTGCGCCCACCCAAGTCTTGCCGCCGTCGGTGGAGACCTGGACCTCCTTGATGCCCTTGCCGCCGTCGAAGGCGATGCCGCGCAGGGTCACAGCTCCCGCCTTCAGCTTGGCGCCATCAGGCACGCTGGTGATGAAGGAGCGGATGGTGAAGCGGTTGATCGGGATCGTCGCCTTCGGCGCGGTGCCGGGCTCGATTGCGTTGTTTGGCGTATCAGGAATGCGATAGGCCGACTTCATCCAGAAGCCGTCATAGACATTGTCGAGGACGGTGATCTCGTTGAGGTGCTTGACCCAGTAGGTGCCGAAATAGCCGGGCACGATCAGGCGCAGCGGAAAGCCGTTGAGGAACGGCAAATCCTCGCCGTTCATGCCATAGGCCAGCATCACCTCGCCGTCGGTGGCGTGATCGATATCGAGTGCCTTGACAAAATCAGGCGTCTTGTCGCTGACCGGCCCGTCCATGCCGTTGAACGTGACCTGCTTGGCGCCGCTCTGCACGCCGGCCATGTCGAGCACGGCCTTCAGCGGCACGCCGCGCCAGCGCGCATTGCCCATGGCGCCGTTGGCAAGCTGGCCGCCTGCGACGCGCGGCTCGAAAAAGCCGCGGCTGTTGCCGGAGCATTGTGCGACGGCGACCAGCTCCGTCGCTTTCATCTTCCTGATGTCTTTCAGCGAAAGTTTCAGCGGCTTGTCGACCTTGCCCTTGACCTCCAGCGTGAACTTGTCGGGATCGAGATTGTAGGGCAGGTCGGAGAGGTGATAGCGCACGAAGAACGCGTTGTTGGGCGTGATCGGGCCGTCGTTGAAGATCGCAAACGGCGTCTCGAGCTGCGGCGGTCGGCTGGTCAGGCCGATCATCGGCCGCTTCTGCGGATATTTCACCAGCGGCCGTTCGCCATTGGCGAACGGGAGCGTGACGGTATCGAGTGCCAGCGCTTTGGTGGAATTCAGTGTGGCCGTAATGGCGGTCAAGCCCGCTCCTTTGAGCAGGTCGCGTCGATCGAACATCTGGTCCCCTCCCGGAGCTTTTCGTTGGACCAGCGGTCATCACCGCAGGCCCGCGCTCATCTGTCGCAACGATCTCGACGAAGTCAATTCGTGCTTTCGCAGCAGGCCCATGCCGCTGCGTTGCAGCAGGCCGGTGTTACGGCTGTAGTGAGATTGAGCCGAGTTGTAGCCGCGACGGTGGTGCACCTCTCCCGCTTGCGGGAGAGGTCGCGCCCCGGGCGATGCGAAGCATCGTCCCGCGCGCGGGCGAGGGTTCTTTCCTCTGGGGGATTGTCCCATTGCGGAGATACCCTCTCCCCAACCCTCCCCCGCAAGCGGGGGGAGGGAGCGCACTGTCTTCGTGGCTGCCTTACGCCGCAGCGCGTGCGCTACTGTCGACCAGCGCCGTCAGCTGCCGCGCATCCGCCACCGCGCGCACGGCAAGCGG
>NZ_JALBHA010000593.1:0-3553 GCF_023006445.1 Bradyrhizobium sp. SHOUNA76 | reverse complement strand
CGGGCCCTGGCGTCTTCAGCGTGACGTGCCTTCTCGGCTGCGGCTGCGCGCGCCTCTTCGGCCGCGACGTTCTTCAGTTGCGCACGGGCGAGGCCGGCATAGAACCCGTCGGGATAGGCCTGAAGGAAGGCTTCCCATGCGTCCCGATTGCCCGCCTGCAGCGCCAGCTCGTAATCCCGGCGGATTGCGTCCTGTGGGCTCGCTTGCGGTCCTGCGGCAACAGGCTTGGCCGGGATCAGCGCGACGTCATCGCCGCCGAGCGAGCCGTAGACATAAGGCTCCTGCTTGTAGCCGGTGTTCTTGAGGACATCGTCGCGGACGAAGCCGAACGCCTTGCGCAGGTCGAGCCCGGGGGTGGGGAGCCGTTCGACCAGCGCAGCGGCAAACGGGCTGTTCCTGGAATCGCCGTCCGAGGCGGTCGAGCCGGCCTTGGCCGCAAAGGCGATCATGGTGTTCGGGCTGGTCGGCTCGACCTTGGCGAGGCCACGCCCGATGGCGCGCGCGGCAATCGTCCGCTTCATGGTTTTGGAGAACGGATTGTCGCGGCAGGCATCCAGGATCACAAGGCGGAGCTGCTTGGCCGGCTCGACGGCGAACAGGGCGCGTTCCAGCGGTAGCGTCTCGTCGAGCACATCGCTGTCGGTCTCGAGCGTGGCATCGGTGGGGATCAAATAGTTGGTGCCGTCCAGCTCGATGCCGTGACCGGCATAGTAGACCACGGCCACATCGGCTTCGCGCGTCCTGCCGCCGAAGTCGCGGAGCGCCCGGCGCATCTCGGCGGCATTGAGGTCCAGCTTGACGTCGACGCTATCGAACCCGGCCTTCCTGAACATGCCGCCGACGAGGCTCGCATCATTCACCGGGTTGGTCAGTCTGGTTGCACTCTTGTAGGCGGAATTGCCGATCACCAGCGCGACGCGCTTCTCGGCCCTCGCGTCGCCAAGACCGAGCCAACACGCCAGGAAGAAAAGAATGGTGAGCCGTAGAACGGCCATGCTGCCCCCGGATCGCCTGCAATCAGACTAGCCAGAGTCTCTCTAAAGGCAAGGCGTCGATCTGTGACGGCCGTCACAAAGTTGGATTAGCGTTTATCGCCAGGCCTCGTTCCTGAGGACGTCCGGTTCGAGTAGAGCAGCCCTGCAGCGGACCCGCTGCAGGGCAATTCTCTTCGTACCGCGGATCTCGTTGTCCGGCCGAGGAGGCGGCGATCGTGCTCGCCGCTGCCGTGATGCGCCTTAAAACCCGTCTGATCTCAGGCTGTCTTGGTGAACATCGTCAGGACACCGTCGGCGATGTTGATCGCGACGACTTGGGACGAACTCAAGCCCTTGGCCTTGAGCACGGAGGCTGCCTGCGGCGTGGCGTCGATGGACTGCCGAAGCGACTGGATGTCTTGATCGGTTGTGTGCGCCACGAGCTCATCGACTTTCGCGCGCACCGCCGGCTGCAATTCCTTGACGTCCACGACCTGTATGCTCCGGATCTCCGTGCGGGACTGCGTGGAGGGCTGTTCCGCGCCGGGTTGCGACGATGCTCCCTGTGCCTGCACCAGAGCAGGTGTTCCGAGGGAGAGAGCTGCAACGATGACGGATGCCGTGAAGCTGCGCATGGTCATGCCTTTCCAGTTTGAGGAGCGGCGACCCTATCGAGGAAATCTGGTTGGCATCTGATTCCGGTGTGGCCGTTCGGTGAAACCAATGCGGCCGCAATGCGCACGGATGAGACCGGCTGTGTCGGGTCGGTGACGTCCCAGCGTCGCGAAGGAGAGCGGCGCTCAGCCCGCCTGGGTTCCGGGAAAGGGTGCGCCGGACATCCCGACGTGATATCGCCGGTATGCTGTTGTCGAACCGCGACGGGACGGGCATCGCGAATGGGAATGACCGGGGACATCATGCAACAACCAAGCGGACACGCCGAGAACGCCGACCAGATCGCCTATTGGAACGGCCCGAGCGGGCAGCGCTGGGCTGATCGCCATGCGGCGCAGGAGAGCCTGCTCGGCCCCATTGCCGACGCGCTGATCGACCGCGCCAAGCCGAAGCCGGGCGAGCGCGTCCTCGATGTCGGTTGCGGCTCCGGGGCGACGACGTTCGCGTTCGCGAAGGCGGTGTCCCCGAACGGTTTTGCGCTCGGTCTCGACGTGTCCGAGCCGATGCTGTCACAGGCGCGCGCGTCTGCGCCAAAAGGCCTGCCGCTCGATTTCGTGCTGGCGGATGCGACGGTGCATCCGTTCGAGCCGGCCAGCTTTGACCTGCTGACCTCGCGCTTCGGCGTGATGTTCTTTGCCGATCCCATTGCGTCCTTCACCAACCTCCGCCGCGCGCTGAAGCCGACCGGGCGGCTCGCCTTCGGCTGCTGGCGCGAGCCGAAGGAAAACCCCTGGATGATGGCGCCGCTGATGGCGGTCTACAAACACGTGCCGAAAATGCCGCCGGTCGGGCCGGAGGAGCCGGGCCCGTTCGCGTTCGCCTCGGAAGAGCGCGTGATGCGCATCCTGAAGGGAGCAGGCTTCGTCGACGTGGCGATGGAGCCGCACAATCTGGCGATGGATGTCGCGATCGGCGGCGGCCTCGATGCGGCCGTGGACGGCGCGTTGCAGATCGGCCCGGCCAGCCGCGCGCTGCAGGGCCATCCGCCGGAGACGTATGATGCAGCAAAAGCCTCCATCCGCGAGATGCTCACGCCGTTCCTGAAGGGGCAGTCGGTCGCGTTGCAAGGCGCGATCTGGATTGTCACGGCGAAGGTGGGGTAGGGCGCAGCTCTCTCCACCGTCATTGCGAGCGAAGCGAAGCAATCCAGAATCCCTCCGCGGGGACAGTCTGGATTGCTTCGTCGCTTCGCTCCTCGCAATGACGACGTAGGGCATTGTAGCCCCTCACACCACATCGTCCGGCGCCAGCGCGCAGCCATTGTCCGGATGGGTCTCGACCTGAAGCGTGGTGTGGCCGATGCGGAACGAGGCCTTCAGCAGCTGCGCGGTCTCCATCAGGAAGGCATCGCCGGTGCCGGTGGGCATGACGAGGTGGCAGGTCAGGGCGGTCTCGGTGGTCGAGATCGGCCAGACGTGGAGATCGTGGATCGCCGAGACGCCGGGCCGCGCGAGCAAAAACGCCCTGATCGCTGCAAGGTCGGTGCCCTTCGGCGCGGCCGCCATCGACATGTCGATCGAGCCGCGCAAGAGGCTTGTCGTGCTCCACAGGATGGTGGCGCAGATCACGAGGCTGGTGACGGGGTCGAGCCAGAGCCAGCCGGTCCAGATGATCAGCGCCGCCGAGACCACGACGCCGAGCGAGACCGCGGCGTCGGCCGCCATGTGCAAGTACGCGCCTTCGATGTTGATGTCGTCCTTGCGCCCGCTTGCAAACAGCATGGCCGTGAAACCGTTGATGAGAATGCCGATGCCGGCGACCACCATCACAGTGACGCCTGCGACCGGCTCCGGCTCGCGCAGGCGCAAAATCGCCTCCCAGCCGATCGCGCCGGTTGCGACCAGCAGGAACACCGCGTTGGCCAGCGCCGCCAGGATGGTGGAGGCGCGAAAGCCGTAGGTGAA
>NZ_JALBHA010000592.1:0-3561 GCF_023006445.1 Bradyrhizobium sp. SHOUNA76 | reverse complement strand
AGCGCGAGCCGATGGCGACGCAGGCCTCCGGCCCACCCGTGGTGCTGGTCGTCGGCACGCTCGACACCAAGGGCATCGAGTTGCGGTACATCCGCGACATCATCGCCGAAAGCGGCCTGCGCACGCGGCTGGTCGACGTCTCGACCAGCGGCAAACATTCGTCCTGCGACGTCTCCGCGCAGGAGATCGCCCTGAACCACGGCCGCGGCGGCTCCGCCGTGTTCGGCCCGGATCGCGGGACGGCCGTGACTGCGATGGCGGATGCGTTCGCCAGCTGGCTGCGGCGCCAGGGTAACATCGCCGGCGTGATCTCGGCCGGTGGCTCCGGCGCGGCCTCGCTGGTCGCGCCGGGGATGCGCACGCTCCCGGTCGGAGTGCCCAAGCTGATCATCTCCTCCGTCGCGTCCGGTGACGTCGGACCTTATGTCGGCCCCGCCGACATCACGATGATGTACTCGGTCACCGACGTGCAGGGGCTGAACTCAATTTTGCGCGCGGTGCTGGCCAACGGCGCCAATGCGCTCACTGGTATGGTCAAGGCACGACTGGATGGACGCGCCGCGACGGCGCACGAGACCAGCAAGCTGCCCCCGATCGGCATCACCATGTTCGGCGTGACGACGCCGGCGGTACAGAAGATCGCCGCCGATCTGCGTGACGATTTCGAGTGCCTGGTCTTCCATGCCACCGGCGTCGGCGGCCGTTCCATGGAAAAGCTCGTCGAGTCGGGACAGCTCGCCGGCGTGATCGACCTCACCACGACCGAGGTCTGCGACCTGCTCATGGGCGGCGTGTTTCCGGCGACGGAGGACCGTTTCGGCGCGATCATCCGCACGCGCATCCCCTATGTCGGCTCGGTCGGCGCCCTCGACATGGTCAATTTCGGCGCGCCCGACACCATTCCCGAACGCTATCGCGGCCGCAAGTTCCACGTCCACAATCCGCAGGTGACATTGATGCGGACCACCGTGGAAGAGAACGAGCGGATGGGCCGCTGGATTGGCGAGCGGCTCAACCAGATGGACGGCCCTGTGCGCTTCTTCCTGCCAGAGGCCGGCGTCTCCGCACTCGACGCGCGAGGCCAGCCGTTCTGGGACCAGGATGCCGACGCCTCGTTGTTCCGCACCCTGGAGCGCACCGTGCGGCAGACCGGCAATCGCCAGCTCATCCGCATGCCCAAGAACATCAACGATCCCGAATTCGCCGCCGCCATCGTCAGTGCATTCCGAACCCTGTTCGGCCGCACCGGCGCGCGGCGGAGACTAGCGAGGTGACCGATGCCAAGGTTTGAACGCGCAGCGCTGCTGACGAGGTTTCGCGACATGGCGAGGCGCGGCGAGCCGATCGTCGGCGGCGGCGCCGGCACCGGGCTATCGGCCAAGTGCGAAGAGGCCGGCGGCGTCGATCTCATCGTCATCTACAATTCCGGCCGTTATCGGATGGCCGGCCGCGGCTCGCTCGCCGGGCTGATGGCGTACGGCGATGCCAATGCCATCGTGCTGGAAATGGCGAACGAAGTGCTGCCCGTGGTCACCCGAACGCCGGTGCTTGCGGGTGTCAACGGCACCGATCCGTTCCGCGACATGGACGTCTTCCTCGATCAGTTGAAGGCGCTGGGGTTTGCGGGCGTGCAGAACTTTCCGACCGTCGGCCTGATCGACGGCACGTTCCGCGCCAATCTCGAAGAGACCGGCATGTCCTATGCGCTGGAGATCGACATGATCGCCAAGGCGCACGACAAGGACATGCTGACGACACCCTACGTGTTCAGTGAGAAGGAGGCCGCCGCGATGGCGATCGCCGGCGCCGACATCATCGTCTGCCACATGGGCCTGACGACCGGCGGCTCGATCGGCGCGCAGACGGCGGCCAAGCTCAAGGACTGTCCAGCGCAGATCGACACCTGGGCGTCCGCGGCGCTCAGCGTCAATCCCGACATCCTGGTGCTCGCGCATGGCGGTCCGATCGCGGATCCCGCCGATGCCGATTTCATCATGAAGAGCACCCGCCATTGCCACGGCTTCTACGGCGCGTCCTCGATGGAGCGATTGCCCGTGGAACGGGCGCTGACGGAACAGGTGCGTCAATTCAAGGCGATCGGCGCGCGATAACGCCGAAGGTACGAGGGAGGGAAAGATGTCAGGGATGCTGGTCGGTGAATTGATCCTCTGGCTGATCGTCGCGATCGTCGTGATCGTGGTCGGCGTCTATATCGTGAACTGGCTCTACCACCGCTCCTCCAAGGAGACCTCGTTCGTCCGGACCGGCTTCCTCGGCGAACGCGTGGTGATCAATGGCGGCGCCTTCGTGCTGCCGTTCATCCACGATTACACGCCTGTGAACATGAACGTGCTGCCGATGGGCATCGTGCGCTCCAGGCAGGATGCCGTGATCACCCGCGACCGCATGCGCGTCGACATCGAAGCCGACTTCTATGTCCGGGTGCAGCCGACCCGGGAAGCGGTCTCGATCGCCGCGGCCACGCTCGGCCGCCGCACCATGGAACCCGGGCAGCTGCACGCCCTCCTCGCCGGCAAGTTCATCTCCGCGATCCGCTCGGTCGCATCCGAAATGACGATGGAGGAGATGCACGAGCGCCGCGGCGACTATGTCGTGCGGGTCAAGACCAACGCGGCCGAAGCTCTCGCCCAGAACGGTCTGGAGCTGGAATCGGTCGCGATCACCGATCTCGACCAGACCGATCTGGAGTTCTTCAACCCCTCGAACCGGTTCGACGCCGAGGGCCTAACCCAGCTGATGCAGGACATCGAGGCCAAGCGGAAGCTGCGCAACGACATCGAGCAGGACTCGATGATCAAGATCCGCGCCCGCAATCTGGAAGCCGAGCGGCAGGCGCTGGAGATCGAGCGCGAGAGCGAAACCGCGCGCCTGGAGCAGGAACGCGACATCGAGATGCGCCGCGCGCTTCAGCGCACGGAAGTCGCCCGCGAACGGGCGCTGCGCGAAACCGAGGCCGAGCAGGCGCAGATTTCCGCCCGCGAAGCCATCGAGCGCGCCCGCATCGCCAATGACCAGGCGATCGCGGAGGCCCGCATCGCCTCCGAGCGGGAAACCCGCCAGAAGGAGATCGAGCGAACCCGCACCATCGAGGAGAAGGAGCTGCTGGCGCGCGAGGAGATCGAGAAGACAAGGATCGCCAACCAGCGCTCGATCGACACGACCCGCATCGCCTCCGAACGCGAGGTGCGCCAGCGCGAGATCGAGCGGATGCGCACGGTCGAGGAAGCCGAGATTTCCGCCCGCGAAGCCATCGAGAAGGCGCGGATCCAGCAGGATCGCGTCGTCACTGACGCCCGCATCGCCAACGAGGAGGAAACGCGCCGCCGCGAGATCGAGCGCACGCGCGCGGTCGACGAGGCCGAGATCGCCGCCCGCGAAGCCACCGAGAAGGCCCGCATCGCCCAGACGCTGATCGTCAATGTCGAGCGCATCTCCTCCGACGAGCGCACCCGCGCGCTGGAGATCCAGCAGGTGCGCGCCATCCAGGAAGCGGAGATCGAGGCGCAGCGCGCGGTCGAAGCCGCCCGCATCGCCCGCGAG
>NZ_JALBHA010000591.1:0-3569 GCF_023006445.1 Bradyrhizobium sp. SHOUNA76 | reverse complement strand
GCCCGCGGCGGTCTGCCGGCGACGATCACGCGGCGAACCGAGACCGGCTGGCGGCTCTCCGGCCACAAGATCTATTCGACGGGCTCGCCGATCCTGAAATGGTATCTGGTCTGGGCGCGGACGGATGAAGCCGAGCCGCGCGTCGGTCAGTTCCTGGTGCCGGCGGGTCTGCCGGGCACCAGCATCGTCGAGACCTGGGACCATCATGGCCTGCGCGCCAGCGGTAGCCACGACGTGATCTTCGACGATGTGGTGATCCCGCTCGATGCCGAGGTCGACCTGCGCAAGCCCGCGGACTGGCGCACGCCCGACCTCACGCAGGCGACCATTCACACGGTGTTCGTCGCCGCGATCTATGACGGCGTCGCCCGCGCCGCGCGGGACTGGCTGATCTCCTTCCTGAAGCAACGCGTTCCCGCCAGCCTCGGCGCGCCGCTGGCGAGCCTGCCACGGGCGCAGGAGATTCTCGGCGCCATCGAGGCGCGGCTCGCGGTCAATGCGCGGCTGATCGACACGTTTGCGCGTGATTTCGATGACGGCGTGCAGCTCTCCGCAAGCGAGTCCAACGTCGTCAAGCTCACCGTGACCAACAACGCCGTTGCCGCGGTGGAGGACGCGTTGTCCCTCACCGGCAATCACGGCCTGTCCCGCGCCAATCCGCTGGAGCGGCACTATCGCGACGTGCTGTGCGGCCGAGTGCACACGCCGCAGGACGATTCCACGCGCATCGGTCTCGGCCGAGCCGCATTGGGCCTCTAGCTTTTCCCGGAAAACAATCAGGAGACGGACATGTCGATCGAGTTCATCGGCTTCATCAGCAACAACAATTCGTCCGAAACCGTCGTCCGCCAAGGACCGGTGCTCGACCCCACCCACATCGAGACGGTGGCGAAGGCGCATGAGAACGCGGGATTCGATCGCGCGCTGCTGGCATTTCATTCGACCTCGCCCGACGCGCTCCAGGTGGCCCAGCACGTCCTCAACACGACCTCCCGCCTCAACGTGCTGATCGCACAGCGGCCCGGATTCACCGCGCCGACGCTGCTGGCGCGGCAGTTCGCCGTGCTCGACCAATTTTCGCGCGGCAGGGTCGCGCTTCACGTCATCACCGGGGGCAATGCAGCTGAGCTCAGGCAGGACGGCAATACGCTCGACGACAAGGACGAGCGTTACGCCCGCACCTCCGAATTCCTCGATGTGCTCAAGCTGGAATGGACCAGCGACAAGCCGTTCACCTACAAAGGCAGGTACTATCAGGTCGAGAATGCCTTCTCGCAGGTGAAGCCTTATCGCCCCGAAGGCATCCGCATCTATTTCGGCGGCGCCTCGGATGCGGCGATCGACGTCGCCGGCAAGCACGCCGACACGTTTGCGCTGTGGGGAGAATCCTACGCGCAGGTGCGTGACGTCACCTCCCGTGTTCACAATGCTGCGGTCCGCCAGGGGCGGCCGACGCCGCGCTTCAGCCTGTCGGTCCGGCCGATCATTGCCCCCACCGAAAAGCAGGCCTGGGAGAAGGCCGAGGAGATTTTGGCGCGCGCCACAGCGCTTCAGGACAAGACCGGCTATCGCAAGCCGGCCGACGGCCACGCTACCGCCGGCGCGCGACGCCTGCTCGCGCTCGCCGACCAGGGCAGCCGCATCGACAAGCGGCTCTGGACCGAGATCGCAAAGCTCACCGGCGCCAACAGCAACACCACGGCACTGGTCGGCACGCCCGAGCAGGTCGCCGAGGTCTTCGGTGACTATTACGACCTCGGCATCGGCCATTTCCTGATCCGCGGCTTCGACCCGTTGATCGATGCGATCGAATATGGCCGCGAGCTGATCCCGCTGACCCGGGAGCTGATCGCCAAGCGCCAAGCCGTTCGCGGGGAGGCCGCGGAATGATCCGCCTCATGCTGGCCGGGGCGCTACTGTTCGCTTCGTTCGAGCTCGCGGCGGCGCAAACCACCTTGCGCGTCGGCGACCAGAAGGGCAATGCGCAGGCCGTGATGGAAGCGGCCGGCGTGCTCAAGGACGTTCCCTACAAGATCGAGTGGAAGGAGTTTCCGGCGGCAGCTCCCTTGCTGGAAGCGCTCAGTGCCGGCGCGATCGAGACCGGGCTCGTTGGGGACGCGCCCTTCACCTTCGCCGCGGCCTCCGGCGCGCCGGTCAAGGCGATTGCCGCGATCCGGCAGACTCGCGAGGGCCTCGCGATCCTCGTGCCGGAGAATTCGCCGATCAAGAGCTTTGCCGATCTGCGGGCTAAGAAGATCGCAACCGGCCGCGGCTCGATCGGTCATCAATTGATCCTCGCCGCGCTGGAGAAGAACGGCTGGGCTGCGAGCGACGTGCAGATCGCGTTCCTGGCGCCCTCCGATGCCAAGATCGCCTACACGCAAGGCTCCGTCGATGCGTGGTCGACCTGGGAGCCGTATGTCAGCCAGGAGGAGGTGCTGTTCAAGTCGCGTCGCATCATCACCTCGGAAGGCCTGACGCCGGGGCTGAGCTTCCAGGTCGCACGACCCGACGCTATCAGGGACAAGCGCGCGGAGCTGACGGATTTCATTCGCCGCCTCACCGCCGCGCGGGCGTGGTCGCTAAACAATATCGACAGCTATGCCGCGACCTGGGGCAGGCTGATGAACATCCCGACTTCTGTGCCGCAGAACTGGCTATCGCGCGCAAAGATCCGCATCGCGCCGATCGACGACGGCGTAGTCGCGGACGAGCAGAGCACGATCGACCTCTATTTCCGCTGGGGCCTCATCAAGCAGAAGCTCGATGCCGCCGAGATCGTGGATCGTTCGTTTGCGGATGCGATCGTGAAGGCGGGATTGTAGCGAGGTCTCGTGTCCCGGACGCGCTGCAACGCGTAACGCTGCTCCGCAGAGCCGGGACCCATGCTGCAAGCGTCCGCCGCGAGATGGGCCCCGGCTCAGCAGCGCACCACTGCGTGATGCGCTGCGTCCGGGGCACGAAACCTCGCAAGGCGCTCAAGCATCCGTGAAACGAGAGTGGGCCTTCTAACCCGGCAGTCTTTCTCGAAACGTTCTTTCTGCGTATCGCGCTGGCAGCAACACCCCCATTGCTATTTGCACCGTCTCCCTTGCGCCCCTTCGCATCCCCGCAAAAATCAATCCGACGACCACATCGGGAGACCGGCCATGGGCCTGCAAGAAACAAAGATCGAGTCGCTTCCTTTCGTCACTGCCGAACTCAACTATCTCGCACCGATACCAACCAAGCCGCGCACCTATGCCTTCGATCCGCCGCCGGGCGAGCCGAAGAGCACGGCGCTCGCCGAGCCGCATCAGGTGCCGATCTTCGATGCGCGGCTGATCGCCCAGAACTTCTCGCTCGATCGCGAAGGCTTTGCGCTGGTGCGCCATCCGACCCGGGTGAAGGATTTCTTTGACGATGAGGAGGTGAGGGCGGTCTACTATCCCGCCGTCGAGGCGTTCCTGCGCGCGACGCTGCAGGCCGACCGCGTCGTCATCTTCGACCATACCGTGCGCAAGCGCGTCGAGGGTGCCGCCGACATTCGCGGCGGGGGTCCGCGCCAGCCGGCGACGCGCGTCCATGTC
>NZ_JALBHA010000590.1:0-3583 GCF_023006445.1 Bradyrhizobium sp. SHOUNA76 | reverse complement strand
ACCCGGTCTGCCGCCAGGCCACGCCTTGACGGACGCGAGCACGGCGTCATCATGGCAGGCGCAGGCGATCCGTACGGCTCAAAACACCGCCGCCATTTAATGGTTGCTACGAGGGCTGCGGGTGGAGGAAGTCGCGCGGATATACTCAACCGTCGTCCCGGATAAGCTCCGCGAAGCGGAGCGCTGATCCGCATTTCGGCCGAAGGCGTCGAATTAGCGCGGCCCTAGCCGTTTCCCGCAGCTCCGCGATGGCATATTGTACGCTCGCCAACCGGCCCTGCGGAGGATGCCAAGACATCGCGTAATACCTCTTCTTTTGCCGTTATCCCGAGCCAGGTTGGAGCGAACCGACAGAACAGGGAGGCAGTGCCATGACGATGAGGCCCGATCCCACCTTCCACGCATCGCCCAAGCTTGCGATGGAGGCGCCCGCGGAGAACTTTGCATACACGTTGCTGCTCAGTCCGGATTTCTCGAAACCGGATGCCCTTGCGGTCATCGACGTCAAGCCGGGATCGCCGACCTACAGTCAGATCGTCCACACCGTGACGATGCCCAACAAGGGCGATGAGTTTCATCATTTCGGCTGGAATGCCTGCTCCTCCGCCTTGTCGCCGCTTGCGGGACACGCCTTCATCGAGCGGCGCTATCTCATCATCCCCGGGATACGCTCGTCGCGGATCTACATCATCGATACCAAGCCCGATCCGACCCAGGCCAAGATCCACAAGATCATCGAGCCCGAGGAAATCTTCAAGAAGACCGGCTACTCGCGGCCGCATACCATCCATTGCGGGCCGGACGGCATCTATGTGAGCACGCTGGGCGGCGGCGGCAAGGACGGCACCAACGGGCCTCCAGGCGTCTTCATCATGGATTGCGAGACGTTCGAGGTCCTTGGACGATGGGAGATCGACCGCGGTCCGCAGACGCTGCATTATGACTTCTGGTGGAACCTGCCGCGCGATTACATGGTGACGAGCGAATGGGCGTTGCCGCCGCAGTTCGAGAACGGGATCGTCCCGGAAGACCTGCTGTCGAACAAATATGGCCATCGTCTCCACTTCTGGGATCTGCGCGCACGTCGCAACGTCCAGACCATCGATCTCGGCGCCAACCATCAGATGGCGCTGGAGGTGCGGCCGGCGCACGATCCGGTTCGCGAATACGGCTTCGTTGGCGTTGTGGTCGACACCACCAACCTCGAAGCATCGATCTGGACATGGTGGCGCGAAGGCGGGAAATTCCATGCGGAGAAGACGGCGACGATCCCGCCCGAGCCCGCGCCGAAGGAGAAGCTCCCGCCGCTGCTGCAGGGCTTTGGTGCCGTGCCGCCGCTGGTGACCGACATCGACCTGTCGATGGATGACCGGTTCCTCTATGTCTCGTGCTGGGGCACGGGTGAAATGCGGCAGTACGACGTCAGTGATCCGCGCAAGCCGAAGCTTGCGGGCTCGGTTCACATCGGCGGCATTGCACGCCGTACGGCGCATCCGAATGGCAAGGCCTTTGCGGCCGGCCCGCAAATGGTCGAGATCAGCCGCGATGGCCGGCGCGTGTACTGGACCAATTCGCTCTATTCCACCTGGGACGACCAGTTCTATCCCGACGGGGTTCCGGGCGTGGAGGTCATGGCCAATGTCGGTCGCAACGGCGGCCTCGAGCTCGACAAGGACTACTTCGTGAGCTTCCCCGACGGATATCGCGCGCACCAGATCAGGCTCGAGGGCGGCGATTGTTCGACAGACTCGTTTTGCTACCCGTCGGTCTAGACGGGGGGCACGCGAGTCCGGCGCTTGGCTGGCTCTGGTTCGCTCTTGTTGCGAGCGGTCTCTACCACGGGGTCAATCCGGGGATGGGATGGCCGCTCGCCGTTTCGGCCGGGCTGATGGACAAGAGCCCACGCGCGCTCTTCCGCGCGTTGTGGGCACTGTCGGCCGGGCATCTTCTGGCGACGCTTCTCGTGGTGCTGCCATTCGCATTCCTGCTCGTGCTGGCCGAGTGGCAGCGTTCGATCCAGATCAGTGCGAGCCTTCTCGTCATCGCCTTCGGTGCCTATCGGTTGACCGCGCGGCGCCATCCCCGCGCGCTGGCACGAATTCCGCCGACGCAATTGGCACTCTGGTCGTTTGCCGTTGCCATTGCTCACGGCGCCGCATTGATGCTCGTGCCGATCTATCTCGGGCTCTGCCAGGCCTTGGCGCTCGATCCCGGCCATGGGGCGGCAGAGGCGCTAATGAAGGCGAATCTCGGGATGGCGGTGCTGGTGTCCTTCGTGCACGTGATCGCCATGGTCAGCGCCGGCGGATGTCTGGCGTGGCTGGTCTACCGCCATCTGGGATTGAAGTTCGTTTCGCGAAGCTGGTTCAATCTGGATGCGGTTTGGGCGACCAGCCTCGTTCTGGTCGGCGCGGTGGCGCTCGCATTCAATCTTGCGAGCTGACAGTCAATCCTGCCGCGCCAACGCCCACTCACCGATGATGCGGAAGCGAGCTTTCGCATCGTCCTGCTTGAATAGGGAGAGGCGATCGATCGCCAACGTGCCGAGACGAAGCGTCGCAAACCGCGTTCGCAACATCTCCAGGATTGCTCCACGGCGTTCTGAATCCAGCCGACCGGTGAGCGTCATGTGGAAGCGGTATTCTTCCATCACGTAAGGGTAGCCCCAGCGATCGAGATAGTCGCGCTGCCGCTCGCTCAGCTTCTCGGGTCTCCGCCGTGCACGGTCTTCCGCCGTGAGCTGGGCCCGGAACGAATCGAACTCGCGGACGCAATCGGCGGCGAGCTCTTGCAGCGCATCGACCGGCTCGGCCGGAATGACGGCAATGAAGCCGCTGATGGCATCGACGACCGGACGGATCGTTGGGATCAGTCGCGCCTTGCCGGCGAACATCGCGCAGGCGGCCATCAGCTCGGCATCAGTCCTTCCAGGCGCAAGCGCCATCGGCGCCTTCAGCGTGGCGTGAAAGCCGTATTTGCGGGGATCGGCGCTGACGTCGCGCCAATCAGGCACGACCTCCAACGCCTCGCGCGGAAACGGTAGCTCGTCGCCGGTGTAGGCATCGTAGCCGAGCAGCTCCGCGCCGAAACGCGAGAGCGCGCTGTCGCTGCCTGCGGCAAAATAGATCGCGTAACGGGGAAAACCTGTCATCGCCCGAGCATAGCCGGTTTAAGCCGCGACGACAGCCTCGCGCGGCGTCGATGCCGCTGCGAGCAGTCGTGTCGCATCCGTGAGATGGACGAGCTTGCCGCCCGCGATCACCGCAATCAGCCGCGGCCTCAGCTTCACGCCGTCATCGACCAGGAGAATGTCGGCGCGGCGGCCTTCGGCAAGCACGCCGCGATCGGCAAGGCCGGTTGCGCGCGCAGGGCCGGCGGAGACCAGATTCCAGGCTTCCGTCAGCGGCAGCACGCCATCGGCGGCGAGGCGGAACGCCGCGAGCAGCTGAGCGGGGTAATAATAGTCCGACGCCAGCACCGAGCAGAGCCCCTTGGCGATCATGTCGGAGGCCTTGGTCCAGCCGGTGTGGCTGCCGCCGCGCACGACGTTCGGCGCGCCGTAGACGATGGCATCGCCGTGGCC
>NZ_JALBHA010000058.1:0-21571 GCF_023006445.1 Bradyrhizobium sp. SHOUNA76 | reverse complement strand
GACAAATGTTGCCACAGCGCGCCCGAGATCGCGAGCTGGTAGATCGCGCGCGCAATTGCGAGGGGCGTTGGCAGGAACAGCGCATTGACGAGGCCCACGCTGCCAGCGGCCTGCCAGATCGCGATGACGAGGGCGAGCGCGATCCAGCCGCCGAACCTGCTCGACGCGGGCACGAAGCCGGCGCCGCGAAAGCGGACGCGCCTTGTCGCGGTGTCCTTCGCGCTTTCGCCCGGCGCGCGATCAAGCATGCTGGACCTCGCGCTCGGCATCGATCGCCTCATTGCGGATCAGCGACCAGATCTGGTTCTGCAGCGCCAGCAGTTTTTCGCGTGCCGCAGCTTCACCGCGTGCCGTGCGCGTCATCGGCACGGTCACGACCTCGCGGATGCGGCCAGGCCTGCGCGACAGCACCACGATGCGGTCGGCGAGCCGCGCCGCCTCTTCCAGATTATGGGTGACATAGACCGCGCCCATGCCGCCATCGGCGAGCAGGCGGACGAAATCCTCCATCAGCAATTCGCGGGTCTGCGAATCCAGCGCCGACAACGGCTCATCCATCAGCAGAATGGCGGGCCTCACCGCGAGCGCGCGCGCAATGCCGACGCGCTGGCGCATGCCGCCGGAGAGCTGCTTTGGATAGGTTTTGCGGAAATCGGTCAGGCTCGTGCGGCGCAAGGCGTCGTCGACCAGCGCGCGGCGCTGCGCGGCCGAAAGCTGGGTGTGCAGCAGCGGGAATTCGACGTTCTCCTCCACCGTCGCCCAGGGCAGCAGCGCAAAATCCTGGAACACGAAGGTCAGCGGATTGAGACTGTCCGCCGGCGGCGAGCCGCGCAGCTCAGGCGCGCCCGAGGTCGGCTGCAACAGCCCGCCGAGGATCGACAGCAGCGTGCTCTTCCCGCAGCCGGAGGGTCCAACGATCGCCACCACCTCGCCGGCGCTGACGGTGAAGGAGACATCGTCGAGCACGGCGAGATCGCCGAAGCGATGGGTGATGTGGTTGGCGATCAGGTCCATCTCACGTCCTTTACCGTGATCCGTCACCCTGAGGTGCCGTAGCGAAGCGGAGGCCTCGAAGGGCGACGGCCCCGCTACAGCCGGGCCGTGCATCCTTCGAGGCTCGCTTCGCTCGCACCTCAGGATGACGGGGAGAGAGGGGAGCTCGCAACATCGATCAATCCGCCTTCACATAATCCTTGGCGATGATCGCATCCGCGTCAAAGCCCTTGTCCGCGAATCCCTGCTCCTGGAGCCATTTGATCTGGTTGTCGACGTTCTTCACGTCAAGCTTACCGTCGGGATCGATATAGGCGCAGTTGCCGACCACCTGCTCGAGCGGGAGATTGGTGTACTTTGCGATGATCTCCAGCAGCGGCTTGGTCTTGTCGTTGATCGGCGCCACGCCGTCCTTCATCGCGGCGAGGATGACGTCGTGATATTCGCGATCCGCCTTGGCGAGCGCGCCGAGAAGTTTTGTCACCAACACCTTGTTGGTCAGCGTCTTCGGCGAGGCGAACACCGCACCGAGCTGCCACGGCGTCTCGTCGCCGACCCAGCCCAGGAACTTCGCCCCGCCCTCGTCCATGAGCTTCCGCGCCGTGGAGATCGGCAGCAGCGCCGCATCGACGGTCTCGCCCTTCAGCGCAGCCGCCGCATTCGACAGCGATTGCAGCGGCACGATCTTCACCTCAGAGAGCTTGAAGCCGTATTTGTCGGCGAGCAGGCCGAGCGAATAATGAAAGCTTGATCCGACCTGCGTCATCGCCACGCGCTTGCCCGCGAGATCCTTTGGCGTCTTCAGCCCGGCGGCATAGGCGTTGTTGCTGGCGAAATAGCCGATCAGGGGATAGCCGGCCTTCTCACGGCTCATGCCGCCGATCACCTTCAGCGTGCCCTTGCCCGCGAGGTTGTAGAGACCTGCCGTGAAGGCGGTGATGCCGAAATCGACGTCGCCCGAGGTGGTGGCGACCGCGATCGGCTGCGCCGCGTCGAAGAATTTCAGCTCGACCTCCAGGCCGGCCTCGCGGAAATAGCCCTTGTCCTGCGCGATGAAGACGGGCGCGGAGGACGACAGGCGCAGCACGCCGATCTTGGCCTTGAGCGCGTCTTCGGCCCGGGCCGTGCCCATTGCCATGATCGCCAAAAGACTGGCTGCCGCGAGCCGCGCAATCCCGATCATCCCGTTTCCTCCCTCGTCGTTTCTCTCAGCAGTCCGTTACAGGCCCTCAGGGACGGGCTGATCCCGGCCGATGAAGGCGCCCTGTTGTTTCAACGTTTCCTGCAATTTTTCAACGGGGATGTCACGTGGGATCCTGTTTCCGGACAGCGCCAGCGCCGCGGCGGAACCGGCGGCCTCGCCCATCACGAAACAGGCACCGGAAACCCGTGCCGCCGACTGGCCCTCATGGGTCATCGAGGCACAGCGGCCGGCGACCAGGAGATTATCGACGCCTTCGGGCACCAGCATCCGGTACGGCAGCTCGTTGTAACCCCGCGATTCCGGGATCGGCGGGAAGGTGAAGACGACGTCTCCGGGCACGTGGGCCTCGATCGGCCAGCCATTGACGCCGATGGAATCCGTAAACGAAGCGCAGCCAAGCACGTCCTCGCCGCTGAGCTGGTAGCCGCCCTTGATGCGGCGCGTCTCGCGGATGCCGAGCTGCGGCGGCAGATCGACGATGTAGGACTTTTCAAAGCCCGGGACAGCGCTGCGCAGGAATTCGAACGCGGCAAGCGCCTGCTTGCGGCCCTCGATCTCGCCGCGGGTGAGATCGTCGGGCTCGACGCCGTTGATAGCGTGGCCATCCGCGCGCGCCACCTGCGTGAAGTTCACCCGCCATTCAATGCCGGATTTCTGCGGTCGCACGATCGCGCTTTTCCGCGGGAATTTATGCGTGCCGGCTGCGGTGGCTTTCTCCATCAATTGCGGGATCGTCCGCCACGCTTCGCCGGCCTTGTCAGGGTCGACGCCGTTGAGGCGGAGCATCATCGATGGATACAGCGGATGGCCGTGTTCGTCGCCGATCTCGAACGGCGCACCGGCCCAGACCGCGAGGTCGCCGTCGCCGGAGCAATCGATGAAGATCTCCGATCGCACCGCCCGCCGGCCGGCCTTGGTCTCGACCATCAGCGCGTCGATGCGGCTGTCATCGTTCATCACGACACCGGCGCCGAGCGCATGGAAGAGGATGTGCACCTTGTGACTGGCGAGAAGCTCGTCGGCCGCGATCTTGTAGGCGGCGGTGTCATAGGCCTGGGCGAAGACCTTGCCGAGGATCAGATGCGGCGTGTTGAGGCCGCCCAGCCGATCGATCCGCGCCAGCAGCTCCGACGCCATGCCCTGCACCAGCCGACGATGCTCGCCATGGACATTGCCATGCAGGCCGCAGAAATTGGTGACGCCGGCCGCGGTGCCCATGCCGCCGAGAAAGCCGTAGCGCTCGATCAGCAGCGTCTTCCGCCCGGCGCGCGCGCATGAAGCCGCCGCGATGATGCCGGCGGGACCGCCGCCGAGCACGACGACTTCGTATTCGCCATAGAGCGGCACCTGTCGTGCCGGTTCTTCGATCATTGTGGCCCGCATGGCGCGTCCGCTCCCGAAATCTCTTGCTTGGCGCCGACTATGAATTAACGCGGACGGAGCTACAATCCACCAAAATACGCGATCAGCTTTCGCGAATCGAGAAAGGTCGACATGGACATCCTGGTGAACCTGCAGGCCTTCCTCGCCACCGCGGACGCGGCTGGCTTCTCCGCCGCCGCGCGAAAGCTCGATGTCTCCACCTCGGTCGTGGCCAAGCGCGTCACGCAGCTGGAGGCGCGGATCGGCACGCCGCTGTTTCACCGCTCGACGAGACAGCTGCGCCTGACCGAAGCCGGACAGCGTTACGTGCATCGTGCCCGCGGCGTTGTGACTGACGCCACCGACCTGCTCTCGCGCATGGGCGAGAAGGGCCACGATCTCGTCGATCACCTCCGCATCAAGGCGCCGACCTCGCTGACGGTGGCACGGCTCGCCGACGCCTTCAGCGCGTTCCAGACCGAGAATCCCAGGCTCAAGCTCGATATCGTACTGATCGATCGCCCGGTCGATCCCGTGACCGAAGGCTTCGATATCGCGATCGGCGCTTTCCCGCATTCGTTCGGCGGCGTAATCGACGAACCGCTCTGCGCGCTGAAGCGGCTGCTCTGCGCCTCGCCGGCATACTTGAAGAAGCATGGCACGCCAAAACATCCGCGCGATCTCGTCGAGCATCGCTGCCTCAGCTTCCTGCCGACCGGCCCGGAATGGGTCTTCGACGGACCGCGCGGGCGCATCAGCATCCAGGTCACCCCGCTGCTCTCCTCCAACGAGGGACACGTGCTGGCGCGCAGCGCCATCGCGGGTAACGGCATCGCGCTGCTCTCGCATTATCTCGTTGCCGATGCCTTGCGCGAGGGCACGCTCAAGCCGGTGCTGCGCGAGTTTCCGATACCGGAATTATGGGTGAAGGCCGCGATCCCCGAGCGGCGACGCAATGCCGCCGCGGTGCAGGCGCTGCTGACACTGCTGAAAACGTCGCTAGCACCGTCGCTGTAGGCTGTGCCACGCCGTTGTCGCAAGATCGAGGTTGCTCTGACAGAGCGGACCTGAGAGAAGGACCGCCAAGCTCCGCTGTCATCGCGCCCGGCTTGACCGGGCGATCCAGTATTCCAGAGACGTCGAGCGCATACGGAGCAGCCGCGGCGTACTGGGTCGCCCGGTCAAGCCGGGCGACGACAAGCAACTTCGTTCAACGAATGGATATGCCACTCTTGAAGTTCTCTCTCCCCGCCCTGCTCGCCCTCGCGATCTCCGTCACTCCCGCCGCAGCCGTGGAGCAGAACTGCCGCTTCATTCAGGCCAAGGCCGAGCGCGAGGCCTGCTACAAGCGGCAGGAGGAAGAGCTCGCAGCGAAGCGCAAGCCGGCCGCGCCCACCAACGATGGCACGACGCTCGAAACGCTGCGCCAGATGCGACAGGACGACGACGCGGTCTATCGCAGCATCAACAACATCTGCCGCGGCTGTTGAGCCTCAGCTTTTCGCACCCCAATTCCCGGCCCGCTTCTCGGCGAATGAGGCCAGCCCTTCCGCGGCCTCCGCGCTCTGGCGCTTGAGTGAGTGCAGGTGCACCAGCCGCGTGTAGGCGGCATCGTCCACCGCCATGCCGCCGAACGAGCTCTCCAGCGCGAGGCGCTTGGTCTCGGCCATCGCGTCCGGTCCGTTGGCGAGCAATTGCTCGACCACCTTGCGGCCTGCGGCCTCGAGTTCGGCGAGCGGCACCACCTCGTGGACGAGACCGATGCGGCGGGCGTCCTCGGCGCCAAAACGCTCGCCGGTCAGCGCGTAACGGCGGACTTGCCGGACACCAATGGCATCGCAGAGCTGCGGGATGATGATCGCGGCCGTCAGGCCCCAGCGCACCTCGGTGATGGAGAACAGCGCATTGTCCGCGGCAATCACGACATCGCAGGCCGCGATCACGCCGGTGCCGCCGCCAAAGCAGCCGCCCTGCACCAGCGCCACCGTCGGGATCGGCAAGGTGTTGAGCCGCTGCACGGCCTCGAAGGTCGCACGCGACGCCGCCTCGTTCGCCTCCGCCGATTGCGGGCGCACGCCGTTGATCCATTTCAGGTCGGCGCCGGCCTGGAAATGCTTGCCGTTGCCCCGGAGCACGACGACGCGCAAGGCCGGCTTCGTGGCGAGATCGTCCATGGCCGCGAGCACGCCCGCGATCAGCGCGCCGTCATAGGCGTTGTTGACCTCCGGCCGGTTCAACGTGACGGTCGCAACCCCACGCTCATCAAGGGTCCACAGGACGGGGCTGGCAGTCATCGGCGATCCTCCGGTCAGTTGCTTGGCACGCACTATGGCCGAGGCAACGCGTCCCGATCCATATCTTTCCAGCGTGGGGCGGCCGCGTCCATCGCATGGCGGCTTGTGTCATGCTGCCGCCCGATGGCACCCAGGGACAGGACGGAATCATTATGCGCATCTGCATTTTCGGCGCGGGCGCCGTCGGCAGCCACATCGCGGTCAGGCTGGCACGCGCCGGTCATGAGGTCTCGTGCGTCATGCGTGGGGCGCATCTCGAGGCGGTGCGCGCAGGCGGCCTCAAGCTGCGCGTCGGCGATTCCGAGGTCAGCGCCAAGGTGAACGCCTCCGGCGATACGGCGCAGCTCGGCCCGCAGGACGTCGTGATCTCGACGCTAAAGGCAACCGCGCTGCCGGGGCTGGTGTCCAGCATCAAGCCACTGCTCCAGGACGATACCGCCATCGTGTTTGCGCAAAACGGCATTCCCTGGTGGTACGGGATCGGCCTGCCGCCGCGGCATCCGACGCCACCGGACATTTCCTTCCTCGACCCCGGCGGGCGCCTGCGCGCCTGCATCCCGAAGGAGCGGATCATCGGCGGCGTCGTCTTCTCCTCCAACGAGGTGACCGCGCCCGGAATCGTGCACAACCTCACCCCGGACCGCAACCGTCTGCTGATCGGCGAATGCGACGACCGCAATTGCGAGCGGATCACCAAGCTGCGCGGCGTCTTCAACGATGCCCGGCTGGAATCGCCGCCGGTCGCCGAGATCCGCGAGGCGATCTGGTCAAAGCTGCTGACCAACATGTCGCTCTCGGTGCTGTGCCTGCTCACCGGCCAGACCGCGCGCGGCGTACGCGACGATCCGGCGTTTACCGACGTCATTCCACGCATGCTGAACGAGGCCAACGACATCGCCCAGCACTTCATTCCCGAGGTCAAGCGCGTGACGCGGAGCGGCCCCGCCCCCAACCACAAGCCCTCACTGCTGCAGGATTACGAGCTTGGCCGCGCCATGGAGATCGACGTGCTGGTCAGGGCCCCCGCCGCTTTCGCGCGCACGGCCGGCCTGTCGACCCCGACGCTCGACCTGATCGCGGCGCTGGCGATCCAGAAGGCGCGCGACAAGGGGCTCTATTCCGCGTGAGCTTCAGGCGAGCCCGTCGATCCAGGCCACGAGCGTGTCGAGGACTTCGGTCAGTGCCTCCTCAGAGGTGCGGCCGGATTTCTTCAGCACCGCGAAGGAATGATCGCCGCCTTCGACCTCATGCAAGGTCGCCTTCGGCCCGAGCGCTGCGATGACGGGCTTGAGATAGCTGAGGTCAGCGAGCTCATCGCGCGTGCCCTGCAGGAACAGCATGGGGATCGCAATGCCCGCGAGATGCTCGGCCCGCTCGGACGACGGCTTCTTGGCCGCATGCAGGGGAAAGCCGAGGAAGGCTAGCCCTTTCACGCCTGCCAGCGGCGCTTGCGACTGCGCCTGCGAAGTCATGCGCCCGCCGAACGATTTTCCGCCCGCGACGAGCAGCACGCCGGGGCAAAGCCGCGCCGCCTCCTCGACCGCCACGCGGATGGCGGCATGCGCGACCGCTGGCTGGTCGGGACGTCCCTTCTTTTCTTCCATGTAGGGAAAATTGAAGCGGAACGTCGCAATGCCGCGTTCCGCGAGGCCCACTGCGACCTTGTCCATGAAGGAATGGCGCATGTCGGCGCCCGCGCCGTGCGCCAGCACGTAGCAGGCGCGTGCGTTGTCAGGCTGCGTCAAGATCGCGGAGACGGTGCCGATACGCGCGATGTCGAGCTTGAGCTCTTTTGTTTTGCCAGCCACAATCAACCATCCCGACAGAAGCTGTTACGATCGCCTTGGTAGCGTCACCGGTGCAGCCTGAAAACACAATAATTGCCGCAGCTAGCTGGCCTACCAAGCCGGAACGCCGTATCAACCGAGGTGACCATGTCCTACCGCTCCTCCTGGATGACCGAAGAGCTCGATGTCTTCCGCGACCAGTTCCGGAAATATCTTGCCAAGGATTTGGCGCCGCACGCCGAGAAATGGCGCGAGCAGAAGATGGTCGACCGCTTCGCCTGGCGCGGGCTCGGCGAGATGGGCGCGCTGCTGTCGAGCGTGCCGGAGGAATATGGCGGCCTGGGTGCCACCTTCGCCTATGACGCCGCGGTGCTGGACGATCTCGAGAGCACGGTGCCGGAGCTGACGACCGGCGTCTCCGTGCACAGCGCCATCGTCGCGCATTACATCCTCAATTACGGCTCCGAGGAGCAGAAGAAGCGCTGGCTGCCGAAGATGGCCTCAGGCGAGATGGTCGGCGCCATCGCCATGACCGAACCCGGCACCGGCTCGGATCTTCAAGCCGTGAAGACCACGGCGAAGAAGCAGGGCAATTCCTACGTCATCAACGGCCAGAAGACGTTCATCACCAACGGCCAGGCCGCCGATCTCGTCATCGTGGTCGCGCGCACCGGCGATGCCGGGGCAAAAGGCATCTCGCTGATCGTGGTCGAGACCGCAGGCGCGGACGGCTACAAGCGCGGCCGCAACCTCGACAAGATCGGCCTGCACGCCTCCGACACCTCGGAACTGTTCTTCGACAATGTCACGGTGCCGCCGGAAAACCTGCTCGGCAAGGAGGAAGGCCAGGGTTTTGTCCAGCTCATGCAACAATTGCCGCAGGAGCGGCTCGCGCTCGCGGTCGGCGCCGTCGCCGCGATGGAGCGGGCGATCAAGCTCACCACAGAGTACACCAAGGAACGCAAGGCGTTCGGCAAGCCGCTGATGGATTTCCAGAACACCGCCTTCAAGCTCGCCGAGCGCAAGACCGAGGCGATGATCGCGCGCGTCTTCGTCGACTGGTGCATCGAGCAGCTGGTCGCCGGGGACCTCGACACCGTCACGGCGTCGATGGCGAAATATTGGTGCTCGGAGAAGCAGGTCGAGACCGCCGATGAATGCCTCCAGCTGTTCGGCGGCTATGGCTACATGCAGGAATACCCGATCTCGCGCATCTTCATCGATTCCCGCATCCAGAAGATCTATGGCGGCACCAACGAGATCATGAAGCTATTGATCGCGAGGTCGCTGTAATCAGGTCGCCGCTCAATTCGGATGCCACCAGCAGCCGCCGATGACGACGCCCTCGGAGACGATCTTGCGGTCGCCGATCAGATGCTCGCCGACGACGTCCTCATAGTCGAACTGGCCTTGCCTGACCGTAACAAGCGTGGCGTCGCCGACGCTGCCGGGCTTGAGGCTGCCGAGTTCGGGACGGCGCAGCGCCATCGCGGCATTCTCCGTCGAGGCGGCGATCACATCGGACAGCTCCATGCCCATGCACAGGAATTTCGACATGGTCGTGACCTGATCGAAGGCGGGGCCGTCGATGCAGAGCTGGTGGATATCAGAGGAAATCGTGTCCGGATAGAAGCCGTTCGCGAGCATGGCACGCGCGGTCTTGAACGCGAACGAGCCCTTGCCGTGGCCGATGTCGAACAGCACGCCGCGCTCGCGCGCATCCAGCACCGCCTTCTTCACCGTGCCTTGCGCGGTCGCCGGCGTATTAGGGAACGGACGGAACGCGTGGGTCAGCACGTCGCCAGGCCGCAGACGTGCCAGCACCTCCTCATAGCTCGGCGGCGGATGGTCGATATGCGCCATCAGGGGCATGCCGACCTCGTCGGCAACCTCTAGCGCAATATCGAGCGGCACCGTTCCCGACGTGCCCGAGGAGTGCAAGCCGACGCGCACCTTGATGCCGACGATGAGATCGCGGTTGGCATCGGCCACCTTGGCCGCCTCGATCGGATTCATCAGCCGCAGCTCCTCGCTCTCGCCGACCATGATCCGGTGCGAGAAGCCGAAAATGCCGGCATGCGAGACGTGCAGATAGGCGAGGATGCGGACCTGGCTCGGCTCGATCACATGCTTGCGGAAGCCCGCGAAATTGCCGGGCCCGGCGCTGCCGGTATCGACCGCCGTGGTGACGCCGGAGAGACGGCAGAATTCCTCGGCATCGATGCCGAGCGACGTGCCGCCCCAATAGACATGGGTGTGCAGATCGATCAGTCCCGGCGTCACGATGTATTTCGAGACATCGCGCACATCCGTGCCGGGATCGGCCTTGAGCCCGGTACCGATAGCGGCGACCTTGCCACCCGAAAATGCGACATCCGTCACGGCATCGAGCTTCTGGGAGGGGTCAACCACGCGGCCACCGCGCAGGATCAAGTCGAAAGGCATCATGGTCTCCGGATAGGGGCAGGCACGGGCCGGCTGGAAGATGCGCTACCGGTCCGGGCATCTGTTAGCAATTTTCGCGCCGACGAGGCAAATCAGCCGCGGTCGGCGCCTGTTGAACCTGCGATCCGGCCTCGGCGCCTCCCGCTTCAGCCGCTCCAGCGCATCGTAACGTGGCTTATTTCGTGAACGTAGTCGCGACCCTACGGGAGCGAAGCACGTACGTTATCCAGACCGTGGCACTCACCGCACCGACAATTGTTTGTCCGACCTGTCGAGCTTCGATGACGAAAAAATCGCCGAAAGGACGATCCAGGGCGGCGGAAAAGAACGATGCGACGCAGAGGAGATCGACGTAGGGCATCAGCACCGCGCAGATCATCTGCACGATGAAGAAGGCTGGAAACCTGCGAGAATGTCTGAACAGGAGCACCGCTGTCCAGATCGCGAAGCCGATCATGGCGGCGTTTATCAGCATTTCACTCCAGATGACCGTCGGAAACTGCGTCCAGACCTCGTCGGTGATCGACTGCACATATTGTCCGACGCTGAAGACGAGGCGCATGATGCCCAACACCTGGCCGATCGCCAGAAGCGCGAGCCAGCCGGTGATGCCGGACCATTCGGGCTGGGCATCCTTGAACACAGTAGCATCTTCTGCGGGAACGGCAGGCTCGCCAATGGCCTGAACTTGCGGGGATGCCGGAGGTAGCGGCGACGGCTGAAAAAGCTGCAGCGCGATCTCGCGCACCTCCTCGACCGGTTTCCAGTCCGCGGAGCCGTGCTGCCAGACCATCACACGCCCAGGGTCGGCGATACCAGCGAGGAGCGGAAGCAGTTCAGAAATCGAGAACGGGCCGTGCTGCTGTCCGCCGTCCGCGTAGTACCATAAATCCGTCATGCAAATGCCCCTGCACCCGGCGTAATTCTAACCGACTGTCAGCACACGTCACGATAGAATTCATTGGTCGGAATTCCAGCACTGCGCGCGCATGGGGACGCGTAGCTGTCGATTAATGGGGATCCCGGGAAGACCCGAACTTCCGACCTACAGTTTAAGAAGCCCTTGGCGGGGTATAATGAGTGTCCGCTCCGACCGAGTCCCTTCAAGGCCGGCTGCCATGCGTTCATGGCCCGCTCTGCGCGATTGCGCGTCGGCTGCAGTGGGATTCGATAATGAGATTCGCAGGCGGGGATCACCCCGCCGTCCAACTTCAGTCGTGGCCTTGTCGGAGGATCCCCCAAGGGATCCTCCGACACAGTTGAGACTGGTCTGTTTGGTTGGCCGTTCCTTACGCGAAGTGGAAGTCGTGGCTGTTCAGCTTGTCGAGTTGCGTGTTCTTCAGCGTGAGGCTGTCGCTCCCCGCCGCGATGACGACGTCGTGGCCTGACTGGGCCGCGTGGGAGAGAACGCTCGCAAAGCTGTCGAACACGCTCTTGCTGAACTCGATCGTGTCGTGAGCCGGTCCACGGGCAGCGAAGTCCTTGATGACGTCCTGGCCGAAGTTCGACGCAAACGTGAACGTATCCGCACCCGCTTTGCCCACCATGACATCGTTGCCGGTGGTGCCGGTCAGCGTGTTGCTGCGGCCCGAGCCGATGATCGCCTCGCCCGAGCTGGTTCCGACCACATGGCCTGTGGTGTCGACCTGCTCCGCGGTAAAGGCGTGGGACTTGCCCGACAGGTCGGAGGTCTGGAAGCTCCACTTGCCGTCGGCACCCGTCGTGGCCGAACCGACCGAGGTCGTGCCGTCATACAGCTTGATCTCGCTGTTGGGATCGGCCGTGCCCTTGATCGTCGCGGTGTGATCCCAGTGCGGGCGCACATTGGTAACTTCGACGGATGAGGTGTCCTTGGTGCCGCCATGCGAGCCAATCGGCGGATCGATCGGCTGCGACAAAGCGCTGGTGTTGCCGGCCGCGTCAGTGGCCGTCGCGGTGAAGGTGTGGGACCCGTGCTTGAGATTCGGGGTCGTCACACTCCAGTCGCCGTCACTTGCAACGGTCGTCGTGCCGAGCAGGGTCGTGCCCTCATAGAGCTTGATCGAGCTCCCAGCCTCCGCCGTACCGGATACCGTTGCGCGGTTATGCGTGGTTGGATCGCTCAACAGGACGGGAGCATCGGGGGCAGCGCTATCCACCGTGACATCCAACGCAGTCGATGCCTTGCTGGTGACACCAGAGACCGTGTCGGTTGCGGTGAAGCTGTGCTTGCCGTCCGGCAGTGCGACGGTCGTGTAGTGCCACGCTCCGTTTGCATCCGCCGTGGCGGTGCCGAGCTGGGTCGTGCCGTCGAGCACTTTGACCGTGCTGTTGGCAGCTGCAGTCCCCGCCAGGGTCACCGTTTTGTCGCTGGTGATGTGATCACCGGCGGTGCCGGTATCGCTGGAGAACGAGGCGATCTTCGGCGCAGCGGGCGGTGTCGGGGTCGGGGTCGGGGTCGATGTGCCCGTACCCGACGTCCCTGTACCGGATGTGCCCGTGCCGGAGGTACCCGTACCGGACGAACCCGACGATGGGATGACGGAATCGAAAGCCGCGGATGGGGCACTTACGTTGCCCGCGACGTCAGTCGCGGTCGCCGTGAGAGCGTGCGTACCTGCCGCCAGAGCGGCGGTTGTCACCGCCCACGCCCCGCTTGCGTTGGTCGTTGCGGTACCGACCTGCGTCGTGCCGTCATACACCTTTATCGTGCTGTTCGCCTCGGCATTCCCGGATGCGACCACATGATTGCTGCTATCGACAGTATCGCTGGCGACCGTCGGCGCCGCCGGCGCCTTGGTATCGACAGTGACCGCCAGTGCAGCCGACGCCACGCTGGTCTGGCCGGACGAGTTGGTCGCGGTCGCCGTCAGCGTGTGCTTCGCGTCACTCAGGACCTGGGTGATGTAATCCCAGCTGCCGGTCGAAGTCGCAGTCGTCGAACCAACCTGGGTCGAACCGTCATAGACCTTAACGATGCTGCCTGCGGCAGCGGTCCCGTGCAGGCTGACCTTGTTGACGTCGGTGATGCCGTCGCCAGTCTTGCCCGTATCGGGTGACCAGGATGAGATGGTCGGCGCTGCCGGGACAGCGGGGGTTGAGGGGGGCGTTGTCGGAGACGTCTGCCATCCCGTGCCCAGTTCGTCGTTGTTCGACAGGACGGGCGTGTTGCCCTTGAAGTAATAGTACCCCCACTTGCCCTCACCAAGCTCGTTGTTGGTGAACGAGACTCCGGAAATCTTGTCGGTGCTGCTGAAGCTGCCATCGGAGTAAAGGGTGTAGCCGCCCCCCGCAAGATAGTTGCCGTCCACCTGAATGTTGGAAACCGGACCGAAGTCATTATTGATCATCACGGCCGAGACGTAGCTGTTCTCGTTGATGACCGTGTTGTGCCGAATGACGACGTCTGAAACGCCGCCGTCGATCTCGATACCATCGTAATGCGGACCACCCAATGACGTGCCGAGACGCACATCCGGCGCATTCATGGCGTGGATGTAATTGTCCTGGACGAGGCTCGCCCCGGTGACAATGATACCATTCTCCACGTCATGGATATCGTTGCGCAGGAATGTGCCGGAACCGACGATGCCGTTCGCGCCATCAGGGCTACTTCCGACGTTTAGAATTTCGCAATCCTTGACGACAGTTCCTGTAATGCCATCCTTGATCCAGATGCCTGTCCAATCGCTGGACGTGATGCGGCTATTCTGAATCGTGACGTTATCGGCCAGGACCGAAATCGTGCCTTTGACATCGAGAGCGTCGATGACGGTACCAGCCTTAGTGACAGTCACGTCGCCCGATGCAGTCAGGATAACGCCATCAGGAAGCCCGGTGCTATTCGCGTCTGGAAATCCAGCAATTGCCATGTTTGTTCATCCCCTGAGCAATGCACGCGCAGACTGAGTTCATGCGCGTGGTGTTTCGATACGTCGCGGCTCAGTCCAACTTGACTTGGTTCTTTGCCGCCCCATCAGGAGCGTGTTCGAATTCGCACGCGCCTTTTTTGAGACGATTCATTGACCCGAGGATGGAGTTTTTAAATCGCGCAGCCGCAGTTCCTGCCGCCGCCCAAATTAAATATTATCGCCGAACTGAAAACTCATGATGATGATTTAATTTCGATCGGCTCGCCATTTAAATTGGCGACGCCCTGTGGTCTCCGCCACTCACGATATTTATTGCGTCCTACGTCGCAGGCCCTCACTTCGCCAAATCACCAACGACGGCTGCACGCACGAGTCGGCGCCGCCGCCTACAAGGACGTCGCGGACGCCTGCTCGAACCTCGTCTCTCGGAACGAGAATTATTTCCGCGGATTTTCGATAGATCTGCCGAGGGCCGTCTAGCCACGCGACCATGGCATCCGGCGTGCCGCCTCAAGCATACCCGCGGCCGCATGCCTGCAGTCGGCGGGGAGTGGCGGCAGGACACTCATTACTGGCAAGAGACTACAAAGACTGGCGATCCCGGGAAGACTCGAACTTCCGACCTACGGTTTAGGAAACCGTCGCTCTATCCGGCTGAGCTACGGGACCGCGGAACCCGCTCGTCGGCGGGTTGCCTTGAGGCGTTCATATCAAAGCGGCGACGGGACCGGAAGCCCTCCGCGCCGCGATTGCGGGAGTCTGCCGGCTATGCCCTGATATTATTGTCCTTCACGACCTTGCCCCAATAGGCGACCTGCTTGTCGAAGAAGGTCTTGAAGGCGGCACCGTCCTGGAGCAGCAGCGTCATGTGCTGCGTCTCCTTCAGCTGGGTGGCGGTCGCAGGTTCGCTCAGGATCTCCTTGGACGCTGCCGCGAAGGCTGCGACGATGTCCGGCGGCGTGCCTGCGGGGGCGAAGATGCCCCACCAGGCCAGCGTCTCGAAGTCCGGAAAGCCTGCCTCGATCGCGGTCTGAGTATCAGGCAGGGCCGGCAGCCGCTCGCGGCCGAGCTGCAGGATCGGACGCAGCATGTTGGTGCCGAGCTGGGCGGCGACCAGCGCCGCCGAGCCCGCGATGAGATCGACATGACCGCCGAGCACGTCGTTCATCGCCGGCCCACCGCCGCGATAGGGCACGTGCATGATCTCGACGCCGGCCTTGCTGCCGAGCACGGTCATGGCGAGATGGCCAAGCGTGCCGATGCCGACGGAGGCATATTTCACCGCACCGGGCGTCGCCTTGCAGGCCGCCACGACGTCGGCAAAGCTCTTATAAGGACGGTCGGCACCTGCCGCGATCACGTAAGGCGCGGTGCCGATCAGCAGGACCGGCATCAGCTCGCGCTCGACATCGACCGGCGGCTTGTCGAGGATGGACGGAATCACCGCGTGGGAATCGAAGGTGACCAGGAAGGTCGAGCCGTCCGCCGGGCTCTTGGCGACTTGCGCCGCACCGAGCGCGCCCGCGGCGCCGGACTTGTTCTCGACCACGACGATGCGGCCAAGCCTGGTTTGCAGATTGCTCTGGAGCAGTCGCGCCATCGCATCGGTCGATCCGCCCGGCGGAAACGGCACCACCAGCGTGATCTTGCCGGCCTGCGCCGCCGCCGGCGCCATCGCGAGGATGGCCGGTGCGGCCAACAGCGTGCGTCGTGTGATTGTCATGGTCCCCTCCCTTGTGTTGCGCCCGGCTGTTGCTCTTTGGCGCTTCAGGTCGTGCCGAAACCCGACCCGGCTTTTTTGTATTCTGGCCGAGGCGGGCTGAAGATGTCCAGCACCCGGGCGCCGTCGGGGCCGGCGCGCATCGTGTGCGGTACATTGCCCGGGGTGCGCCAGAAATCGCCCTTCTTCACGGCAATCTCCTCGTCACCCTGGACGCGGATGGCGGAGCCGTCGAGCAGCACGCCCCATTGCTCCTCGGGATGATGGTGCAGCGTGCCTTGCGCATGCGGCGCCAGCGTCACCACCGACAGCATCGCCTGCTCGCCGGAGAAGATGCGCGTGGTCACCCCCGCCGCGAGCTCGCGGAAGAGCCCGTCGCTGGGATCGTCGATGTTGTGAAATTCTTCCTTCTGGCTCACGCCCTTCTCCCTTCTGCGTTCATTATGCGGCAGACTGGCTCACGACAGTCAGAAGCCGATCTTTGAACTCGCCCTTCAAGGTCACGTATACGCTGGACCAACGCCCAGCCTTGTAGTCGCAGCCGCCTTTCGGACAATAGTCCTTATCGTGATGGTCGCCACTAAGAACGCCAAACAGGGTCATTCGATTGTCGCGCATGCGAAACAGGGCGCTACCGGACGCCCCAACTTCAAACTCGCAGTTCGTTTCAAATATCGACCAGTCCCTGACCTCGCGCACCTGACACTCCTGCATCGTCTTGTTGAACTGCCCGTACTTGTCCTTCTTTCCCGTGGCTTCGATATCATAACCGACGACCGCCAGAACACGCTCCAGCTCGGCCAGAATTTCCGTCCGTTCGTAGATCTCGCAAGGCGTCACTTCCGCGGGAAACGCGAGTTTTGCGACAGCCCAATCGCTGACGACCGCTCTTGGGGCAGCATCCGCGCAGGTGCCCATCCATAGGGCCGCCGATAAAGGAATGATCCGCCTCTAAGCCGCGCTTGGCTCAGGACTTGCCATACGACCCCTGGTAACGGCCCTCGCGGATCGCCTTCAATGTCTCCTCCTCGCGCGCGACCTGGGCGCGGACGGCGTCCAGCAGCGCGGCGGCACCCGCGGCAGGAAACGACACCACGCCGTCCTCATCGCCGACGACGATGTCGCCGGGCGCAATCACGCTGCCGCCGATCGTCACGGGCACGTTGATCTCGCCGGGACCGTTCTTGTAGGGGCCGCGGTGAATCACCGCGCGGGCATAGCAGGGAAAGTCGTCGGCTGCGAAGGCCGCGACATCGCGGATCGCGCCGTCGATGACGTAGCCTTCCGCTTTGCGCCATTGCGCGATGTTCTTCATGATCTCGCCGACCAGCGCGCGCGTCTCGTCACCGCCGCCATCGACCACGATGACGTCGCCGGGACCGACCAGTTCGAGCGCGCGGTGGATCGCGAGATTGTCGCCCGGTCGGGTACGCACCGTGAAGGCCGCGCCAACCAGCTTGCCACCGCGGTGATAGGGTTTCAGGCCCACCGCGCCCGGCAGCCGGGCGAGATTGTCTGAAATGACCGAGGTCGGTGCATTCCGAAAGCCCTCGATGATCTCGGCCGGCGGCTTCGGCACGCTGTTCGCAGCGATCGTGATCGTCATATCCTTCGGTCCTTCCTTCTTACTCGGCGTGCGCCCGCGCTTTCGCCGGCCAAATCCGGAAGGCGCGCCCTTCCTTCAACCACGCTGCGCGCTCATCGCGCAACAGCGTGCGGCGGACCTTGCCGGAATCATCGCGCGGCGGGGCGCTGACGATCTCGAAGCTCTCGGGATGCTTGTAGCGGCTGAGCCTGTCCTTCAGGAAGTCCGCCATGCTGTCGGCGATGGTCTGGCCATCGGCATCGTCCTCGGGCTCGATGATGACATGCACGCGCTGGCCCAATTCCGGATCGGGCAATCCCACCACCACGCAGGACCGCACGCCGGGGCACGCGGAGACCGCGGCCTCGACCTCGGCCGGATAGATGTTGGCGCCGCCGCGCAGCACCATGTCGGCGAGGCGGTCACCGAGATAGAGATAGCCGTCCGCATCCAGCCGGCCGATGTCGCCGAGCGACTCCCAGCCATCACTGCGGCGCTTCGGCTCGGCGCCGAGATAGTGATAGGTGGCGTCCTTGCCGTCATTGTTGAGGAAATAGATCTCGCCGGTCTCACCGGGCGCGACGTCGTTGCCGTCCTCGCCGATGATGCGAAGGCGCGCCGTCTCGCCGATCTTGCCGACCGAGCCCTTGTGCGTGAGCCATTCCGTGCCTGAGATGATGCAGGCGCCCTGCCGCTCGGTGCCGCCATAGAGCTCCCATATCCTGTCAGCCCCGAGCCAGGCGATCCAGTTCTCCTTCAGCCAGGGCGGCATCGGCGCTGCCATGTGGAAAACGGTCTGCAGGCTCGACAGATCGTAGGCATTGCGCACGCTCTCCGGCAGCGCCCAGATCCGGTGCATCATGGTCGGCACGAAATTGACCCATTGCACGCGCTCGCGCTCGATCTGCCGCAACGTCTCCTCGGCATCGAACTTGACGAGACCCGTGAGCTGGCCGCCTGTGAACAGCGCGTAATGCGACACGATGAACGGCGCATTGTGATAGAGCGGACCGGGATTGAGCAGCGAGGCGCCGACGGGCATGTTGAGAGGCGGGGCGGCGACAGTGTCGGTCACCGCCGGATGATGGTCGAGGATCACCTTCGGACGCCCGGTCGAGCCGCCTGAGGTCATGGCCTTCCAGTAGCGTGCCACCGGCGGATTGAGCGGCTCGTCCGAAAACCCTTGCGGCACGAAATCAGCCGGGAGACGGTTCGGCGCGTTCCAGTCGGCCTCGCCGCCGACAACCAGCGCCGGCTTCAGAATGTCGAGTACGGCGGCGGCTTCGCCGCGCGGCAGCCGCCATGACAGTGAGGTCGGCGTCGCCCCGCACTTCCACACCGCGAAGGAGGTCTCGAAGAACGCGTTGCCGTTGGGCAATCCGATCGCAACGAAATCGCCGGGCTTGACGCCCTTGGCCGAGAACGCCCGCGCGCGCCGGTTGGCACCGCGCTCGAGCTCGTCCCATGTCAGCGCGTCCTGCCCATGGCGGACGGCGATCGTGCCGGGTGGTTTGCGCTCAGCGTACCAGCGCGGCACGTCGGACAGGGGCAGCAACATCAGGTGTTTCCATTTCGTTTTCTTGGCGTCGCCTCGGATGAGGCGGTCGCGGGGCGAAGTGTAGCAGCCGGCCAGCGCGACGCTGTGACTCCTGCGCCACGTCAAGCACAAAATGTCAGCATCACAGCCATGAATTTCCCGGGTTCCATGGGTGACAAGCCGGCGATAAAGAGGCAAAAATCTGGCTCGACTCAGTTCGGGTTGAGTTTTGCAAGGAATGCTCTCGTAGAATGTCGTCCCTGATTGCATTGCGTCGTGCGGTGCTCCTTCTCGTTGCCGCAGCAGGATGTCTTCTGCTGACGCTACCGCATGTCCAGGCGCAATGGTGGAAGCGCGCGCCGGTCGACTTCGAGGAATGCGCCGACGCCGCCGAGAAGGCCGCGACCAAGGCCGAGAAGACATCCGCGCTTGCCAACTGCAACGCCAAGTTTGCCGGCCGCCGCAAGCCAGGCGGCGGTTATTCCTATTACGACTTCCTGCAGGATCGCACCTTCGACATCGCCGGGCCCAACCCGACGCCGGAGGAGCAGAAGAAGATCGACGAAGCCTATACCGCCTATCTCGCCAAAGAGCGGCGCAGTAACGAAGCCGCCCAGGCAACCGCGCGCCAACAGCGCGAGCAGCAGGAGCAACAGGCGCGGCAACTGCAACAGGTCGCATTGCGAACCGACGTCGAGCGCGTGCCTATCCCCGCCGAGCGACCGAAGGTGCAGCAGACCGTAGGTCAGCGGCCGAAGGGCGCAACCTGCACCAAGGGCTCGTTCTCCTGCGAATGGCCGCGGCTATCGGAAAGCTTGAACGATCTGAAGAAGCTGTTCAACCCGACCCCGAGCAAGCCGGCGAAGAAGAGCTGAGTTTTCTCGCACCGACTTGTAGGGTGGGCAAAGGCGCGCGCTTCGCGCGCCGTGCCCACCACTCCGGCAAGACAAAGTACGATGGTGGGCACGCTTCGCTTTGCCCACCCTACAAACTCTGCAGCCGTCATTGCGAGCGCAGCGAAGCATTCCAGAGTCTTTCCGCGGCGGGATTCTGGATTGCTTCGCTGCGCTCGCAATGACGAGTTGGATGGAGATCAACTCCCACCCTCAGTTCGTGCGCCTCTTCTTGCTGTGCCTCGGTTTGACCACCGGCGCCGTCGCGGGCTCGCTAACTGTCGGCGAACTGCCCAACTGCGACCGGCTCTCCTGCAATCGCCTATCATAACCGGGAGAGTTCAAGACCGTCGGCGGCCTCGCGTGAGCGAGCGTCGATGCGCCGCAGAACGCGGCAAGCGCGAGCCCGATTACAAAACCACGCTTCATCACGTTCCTCCCTCGCACTCAAGCCACGCCGCGGATCTGCGGCGGCGTCAGACGCGGCGGTCCGTTGCCGGCCGCCTCGGCTTGCTTGATCAGCGCAACAATGCGGCGCATCAGCGGCACCTCGACATGGCTTTGCTCGGCGAGCGCGATGACTGCGCCCTGGAGATAGTCGATCTCGGTCTTGCGGCCCTGTTTCAGGTCCTGCCACATCGAGGAGCGCGCCTCGGGATCGATCTTCATGGTTCGTCCCAGGATCGCGTTGAAGATCATGTCGGGGAGCCGCAGCAAGGCGGGCGTCCAGTTCATCGGGATCGGCGTCGCCGAGACCGGCGCGATACCGGCGGCCTTCAGCGCGGCGAGCCCCTCGGCCATCTGGTCCGCGAACAGCCTGCGCCAGTCGCGGTTGGCCAGTTGCGCGGCGAGCGGCATGTCGGACAGCGCGCTGAGCGCATTGTTCAGATTGATGATCAGCTTGCCCCATTGCACGCCGGTGATGTCGCCGCTCGCGCGCATGGCAAGGCCGGGCACCGAGAGCGCCGCCGCCGTGTTCTCGGCATCCTCGCCGATATGGATGTCGCCGGAGGTCGAGCGATGGAAGCGTCCCTCGCCCATTGCAATCACGTTGAACGGCACCATACCGGCGAGCACGCGGCGGCGGCCGAGCCGCTCGCGCAGCACCGCGACATTGCCGACGCCGTTCTGAAGCGAGACGATGACGGCATCCTCGGGCGCATGCTGTGCGATCTGGTCCGCGACATCGGCGGTGTCGGCGCTCTTCACCGTGACCAGCACGATGCCCGCGCTGTGGAAGATCGAAGGATCCTCCGACAGCGCGAGCTGGCCCGCACCGAGCTTCTTCTCGGAGCCGTCGAAATCGGTCAACCGCAGGCCGAACCGCTCGATCTCGGTCTTCATCCGCGGCCGCACCAGCAGCGCGACGCGGCGGCCCGCGGTCGCCAGCATGCCGCCGACGAAGCAGCCGATGGCACCCGCGCCGGCCAACACGATCGGTCGATCCGTCATCACCTGGCCTTGCTCCCTGAACGACCCGCCCTCGATAGCAGAGGCGAGACCGGCTGCCCATCACGTCGCATCCGCCTTGTAACCGTCATGAGAGCCTCATATGTTTTTGCCCCGGGGGGCAGTCAGCGGCGAGCGCTCGCCGAACGAGACGCCAAAGGAGAGCACCATGGGTCTACTCGACGTCCTCAACGGCATGCAGAACGGCCCCCGCGGCCCCTCTACGCCGAGCTCCGAGAAATCCTCCGGCGGCATGTCGCCGATGACCATGGCGTTGCTCGGCCTGCTCGCGTGGAAAGCGTTCAAGCACATGACCGGGAACCAGTCCGGCACGGCACCGCAACCGTCGCCGACGCCCGCCCCTCCGCCGGTGAACGTGAACACCGCCGACAGCGGCGGACTTGGCGGTCTCGGAGGCCTGCTCAAAGGCGGGCTCGGCGGCTTGCTCGCC
>NZ_JALBHA010000589.1:0-3593 GCF_023006445.1 Bradyrhizobium sp. SHOUNA76 | reverse complement strand
TGTTTTGGCGGCCGCCATCGATGCCGCCGGGATCGGCCCGGACCGGCCGAAACTCCTGATGAGCCCACGCGGTCGGCCATTGACCCAGACCCGCGTTGCAGAGCTCGCCCAGGGCCCCGGCCCCCTGATCGTCTGCGGGCGCTTCGAGGGGATCGACCAGCGGGTGATCGACGGGCGGAGCCTGGAGGAGGTCTCGATCGGCGATTACGTGCTGTCCGGCGGCGAAATCGCGGCTTTGGCGCTGATTGACGCCTGCGTCCGGCTGCTGCCGGGGGTGATGGGCAAGGAGGCCTCGGGAACCGAGGAGAGCTTCTCCGATGGCCTTTTGGAGTACCCCCAATACACCCGTCCGCAGCTGTTCGAGGGGGCCCCGATCCCGGACATCCTGACCTCCGGCGACCACGCCAAGGTCGCCAGTTGGCGGCGGGCGCAATCGGAGGCCCTGACGGCGGCCCGGCGGCCCGATTTATGGGCCCAGATCCCACCCAAGCCGGCGAATCGGGCCGGTCGCCAAAAAACGCCAAAAAACAAGACAGACGGGTGACAAACGCTCCGGCTTGCCTTATAGGAGCGGCCAAATCCGCAATGGCTGGATAGACGAATTTTGCGCAGCCCCCCGTTTCCAGGGCTGGGCGCGCCGATGGAGATTTACCCATGAACCTGATCAAGCAGCTCGAGCAAGAGCAATTCGACAAGCTGTCCGCCGGCAAGGACATTCCGGAATTCGGTCCCGGCGACACCGTGATCGTCAACGTGAAGGTCGTCGAAGGCGACCGCACCCGCGTGCAGGCCTATGAAGGCGTCTGCATCGGCCGTTCCGGCGGTGGCCTCAACGAGAGCTTCACCGTTCGCAAGATTTCGTACGGCGAGGGCGTGGAGCGCGTATTCCCGGTGATGTCGCCGATGATCGACTCGATCAAGGTGGTGCGCCGCGGCAAGGTGCGTCGCGCCAAGCTTTATTACCTGCGTCAGCTGCGCGGCAAGTCGGCCCGCATCGTCGAGAAAACCGAGCACGCCAAGGCCGTCAACGAGTAGGCTTCGCCTACAGTCGAGTTTCCGAAAGCGCGGGGCAAAACCCCGCGCTTTTTTGTTGCGTCAGCCGTGCGCGTCAAAGCCCTCGCGATTCCGGTTCGGCCTGCTATATATTCGTAGAATGTTTCCAGATCGGACCAGCATGGAGCCCATCAAGCGCATCGTCATCGACGATCGCTCGCGGCTGCCTGGACGGTTCTTCGGACGCTTCGCGACTTCGGCAACGTCAGAGCTTACGCGCGCAGCCTAAAAGCTGCGCTGACGATTTTGTTGCCCGGCGCGCCACCCGCGCTCTTCGCTGACACACATCCTTCGGAGCTGACGCTCATGTCCAAGCCGACCACATTGTACGACAAGATCTGGAACGACCATCTGGTGCACGAAGCCGAGGACGGCACCTGCCTGCTCTACATCGACCGTCACCTGGTGCACGAGGTGACCTCGCCCCAGGCGTTCGAAGGCCTGCGCGCCACCGGCCGCAAGGTCCACGCGCCGGAGAAGACGCTCGCCGTCGTCGACCACAACGTGCCGACCACCGACCGCACCAAGCCGAATCCCGATCCTGAAAGCATCGAGCAGATCAAGGCGCTGGCCGAGAACGCCAAGGAATTCGGCATCGAATATTACAACGAGTTCGACAAGCGCCAGGGCGTCGTCCACGTCATCGGCCCCGAGCAGGGCTTCACCCTGCCCGGCACCACCATCGTCTGCGGTGACAGCCACACCTCGACGCATGGCGCCTTCGGCGCGCTCGCGCACGGCATCGGCACCTCAGAGGTCGAGCACGTGCTGGCGACGCAGACGCTGATCCAGAAGAAGGCGAAGAACATGCGCGTCACCGTCGACGGCAAACTGCCTGACGGCGTGACGGGCAAGGATATCATCCTGGCCATCATCGGCGAGATCGGCACCGCGGGCGGTACCGGCTACGTGCTGGAATACGCCGGCGATGCGATCAGCGCGCTCAGCATGGAAGGCCGCATGACGGTCTGCAACATGTCGATCGAAGGCGGCGCCCGCGCCGGTCTCGTTGCGCCCGACCAGAAGGCGTTCGACTTCCTGCGCGGCCGGCCCAAGGCGCCGAAGGGCGCGGACTGGGATGCGGCCATGCGCTACTGGGAGAAGCTGCGCTCCGACGACGGCGCGCATTTCGACAACGAGCTGCACCTCGATGCGGCCAAGCTGCCGCCGATCGTGACCTGGGGCACGAGCCCGGAGGACGTCATCTCGGTGACCGGCATCGTGCCCGATCCCGACAAGATCGCGGACGAGGCCAAGCGTCTGTCCAAGCATCGCGCCCTGAAATACATGGGCCTGACGGCGGGAACGAAGATCACCGACATCAAGGTCGACCGCATCTTCATCGGCTCCTGCACCAATGGCCGCATCGAGGATCTGCGCGCGGCCGCCAAGATCGCGGAAGGCAAGCACGTCTCGGCGCATGTCAACGCCATGGTCGTGCCGGGCTCCGGCCTCGTGAAGGAGCAGGCGGAGGCCGAAGGTCTGGACAAGATCTTCCTCAAGGCCGGCTTCGAATGGCGCGAGCCGGGCTGCTCGATGTGCCTCGCGATGAACCCGGACAAGCTGGCGCCGGAAGAGCGCTGCGCCTCGACCTCGAACCGCAACTTCGAGGGCCGCCAGGGTTTCAAGGGCCGCACCCATCTGGTGTCGCCGGCAATGGCGGCAGCGGCGGCGATCGCCGGTCACTTCGTCGACGTCAGGGACTGGCGCTAAGCCGCTCCCTGCAATTGTAGCGATCGCGGCAAATCGCCGTTAATCGATCGCCTGACACTCTCGTCCTCGCGAGGATTTCGCGAGGACGAAAGCCATGGCCAACAAGCCGGAATATGTCGACCTGATCGGCGAGGCCACGCGCCAGCACCGCCGGCCCGCTGCACGCTTGCGCGTTGTCGCCAAGCCGGAGGTCGAGGAGACCTCGAAGCTCAGCCGCTGGCCGCCCGCGATGTTCAAGCAGTGGAAGTTCGAGAACCTGACGCGGTGGAAAGCTTCGTCGTGGAAGCTGAAGGATTGGCTCTAGGCCAAATTCTCCGTCATGGCCGGGCATAGCCGTCCGTACGACGGCGTCGCTTCCGCTCGCCTATGTCCCGGCCATCCACGTTTTTAGGCGCTGACAGAAAGATCGTGGATGCCCGGGACAAGCCCGGGCATGACGACACAACTCACATCACCAATAGCGATACGGATGGTGCCAGCGATGCCAGCGGCAGATGCGGCGCGGGCCGTAATAGGTCCAGATGATCCGGCAGCGGCGCGGATAGTGGTAATAGGGGTAATAGCCGCCGACATAATAGCGCCGGTGGAAGTGGCGATGGCCGTAGTGAGGCCGATAGATCCCGTAGCGATGAAACCCGCCATAGCGGTGAACGCCACCATAGCGATAGCCACCGCCATGGAAGGCCGGCCCGGCGCGGAAGCCGCCGATATGGCCGCCGCGAAATCCACCGCCGCGGAAACCGCCGATATGTCCTCCGCCGCCATGGAAGCCGCCACCGCGGAAGCCTCCGCCGCCGTGAAAATGTCCGCCCCCGCCATGTCCGCCG
>NZ_JALBHA010000588.1:0-3603 GCF_023006445.1 Bradyrhizobium sp. SHOUNA76 | reverse complement strand
ACCGATCCGATCGAACGGCGACCCAGCTCGGGCGGCCACCCGGGCTGGGCCATTCCTCACGGAACGGCTCAATATAATCGATCGCCCTAATACAAGGGTGGGCAAAGGCGCTGAGCGACGTGCCCACCACGCTCCTCGACGGCACACAGGTTGGTGGGCACGCTTCCGCCTTCGCTCTGCGAGCTACGGCGGACAAGTCGCTTTGCCCACCCTACGACTGTGGAGTGTGTGGCTCTACTTCCCCCACCTCAGCGCCAGCGCATGGCGCTCCTTGGCGAGTTCCAGCAGGCCCGCGCGCGTTGCCGGATGCAGCGGCTGGAGCGGATGGCGAACCGCGTCCGACTTGATCACGCCGCCGGCCTGCATCATCGCCTTGCAGGCGATCAGGCCGCATTGGCGGTTCTCGTAGTTGATCAGCGGCAGCCAGCGCTCATAGGCGGCCTTCGCCTTCTCGCGATCGCCGGCGAAATAGGGATCGACGATCTGGCGGATGCCGTCGGGATAGCCGCCGCCGGTCATCGCACCTGTGGCGCCGGCATCGAGATCGGCCAGTAGCGTGATCGCCTCCTCGCCGTCCCAGGGACCCTCGATGTCCTTGCCGCCGGCCTCGATCAGGCTGCGCAGCTTCGAGGCCGCGCCTGCTACCTCGATCTTGAAATAGCGGATGTTCGAGAGTTCGCGCGCCAGCCGCGCGAGCAGCTCGACCGACAGCGGCGTGCCGGCGACCGGCGCGTCCTGAATCATGACGGGAATTTTGATCGCGCCCGAGAGCACGCGGAAGAATTCGACGACGCCCTTCTCCGGCACCCGGAAGGTCGCGCCGTGATAGGGCGGCATCACCATCACCATGGCGGCGCCCGCCGCCTCCGCCTGCTGGTTGCGCGCGGCGCAGACGGCCGAGCTGAAATGCGTGGTGGTGACGATCACGGGAACCCGGCCCGCGACATGTTCCAGCACCGCATGCATCACGGTTTCGCGCTCGGCATCGGTGAGCACGAACTGCTCGGAGAAATTGGCGAGGATGCAGATGCCATTCGAGCCAGCATCGATCATGAAATCGATGCAGCGGCGTTGTCCCTCGAGGTCGAGCTCGCCGCGCTCGTCGAAGATGGTGGGCGCGACCGGGAACACGCCGCGATAGGGGCGCTGGGCCTTGTGGGGGGTGACCGGCATCGAACTCTCCATCCCTGATGTGTCTTACGTCTGGCGCTGCGCTCACGGAGCGAGGCGGCACAGATGTAGCCGCCGCGCGGATCGACGGCAATGCCGAACGCACGACGTCAGGATGGAAGAATGAGGCGAAACTACGCGGTCTTCACCGCTCCCAAAAAGCCCTCGACCGCGACGCGGAGGCGATCGGCGTCGGCCGACATCTTCTTGACGGAGTCCGACAACACCGTGCCGGCGTTGCCGGTCTCCTGGTTGAGCCTGGCAACACTGCCGATGGTGTCGGTGACCTCGCGGGTGCCTTGCGCGGCCTGCTGGAAGTTGCGCGAGATCTCGGTGGTGGCCGCGCGCTGCTCTTCGACGGCGGCGGCAATCGCCGTCATCTTCTCATCGATGCCGCTGATGGCACCGCCGATGGCGCGGATGGCGGTCACCGCCTGTCCCGTCGCGCCCTGGATCTCCTCGACCTGACGCGAGATCTCTTCCGTCGCTGTCGCCGTCTGAGAGGCGAGGCTCTTGACCTCGCCGGCGACCACAGCGAAACCGCGGCCGGCCTCGCCCGCGCGCGCGGCTTCGATGGTGGCGTTCAGGGCCAGAAGGTTGGTCTGGCTGGCGATGGCGTTGATCATCTTCACGACTTCGCCGATGCGGCTTGCGGTCTGGTCGAGGATCTCGACCGTCGCGTTGGTCTGCTCGGCCTGCGACACCGCTTCGCGGGCCTCGCGGGCGCTGGACTGCACCTGCGCGGAGATCTCGCCGACGGATGCGGAGAGTTCCTCGGTCGCCGCCGCGATGGTCTCGAGATTGTTGGTGGCCTGCTCGGCGGCGGAGGAGACCGCTGCGGTCTGGCTGCTCGATTGCGAGACCAGCGAGCGCACGCCGGTCGCGGTGGCATCGAGCTCCCGCGTCGAGGCCACAACGCTCTGGATGACCGCCTGCACGGTGTCGTCGAAGCTGCGGCATGCGGAATCGACCGTGCCGGAGCGGGCCAGCTGAAGCGCCTGCTGCGATTCGCGTTCCTGGCCCAGCCGTTCCGCGGTCGCCGCACTCTCGCGCAGGCTTTCGAGTGCGGCGGCCATGGTGCCGAATTCGTCCGGATGCCGGGATTGCGGCACCGGCGTCGCATAGTCGCGTGCGCTGATGCGGGCGATGGCGTCAAGAATGGCGCGAACCGGGCGCATCAGGCGATTGCGCACCACGTACACGCCGGTCAGGGTCACGGCCAGCGCGAGCAGGAACGCGAGCGATTGCACGATGAGGTTGGTGAGGGCTTTCGCCTGAACCATCTCCGCACGCGCGATCGACTGGTCGAGCGCCGTGTTGGCGACAGCGACGATGGGCGCGAACGGCGACTGGCACAGCGCGTTCCATTCCGCCGCGGGCATCGCCGGACGGCCGCTGCCGTCGAAATTCTTGGTGAGATCGCCGATCTGCTTGAGGACGCCGTCGGTCTTGGCGCGCGCTTCCTTCGCCGCGTTGACGAGATTCGCCGTCACGTCAGGCGCAGCGAGCAGTTCCTCCATGCCGGTCCAGCCGGCGGTGACGATTCCGTTCCAGCCGGCCACGGTCTGCTTCTGGGTCTCGTCGAGCGGCTTGGAGGTGTTGACGTTCGGGCGCAGGGTCGAGCATTGGATGCCGTAGCGGTCGCGCACCTGCCAGGCGAGCCGGCGGGCCTGGATCATGCGGGCGATGAAGGGATCGTTGGTCCAGGCGCGGTTCGACACCGCGGTGGAGGCGAGATTGGCGGTCTCGATTACTTTTGTGACGCCATCGTACCAGGGTGCGGTGCGCTCGACCTTGCGCTCGGCACGCGGCAGCTTCGCCTCGTCGTAGAACAGCTGGAACTTCGGCGCGGCCTCGCTCCAGCGCTGCTTCAGCGTGCTTGCGAGCTCGTCGCGGCGGACGAATTCGACGGTGGAGAGCGCCGCGACAATGGCGTCAAAGCCGGCCTGCTCCGCCTTCTCGGCGGCACCGAGCTTGGCGCGCGGATCGTCCTCGCCGAGCAGCGCACTCTGGGCATCGCCCCGATTGTTGCGCAACGACAGCACGCCATGGAAGATCGCCTTGTCGGCATTCGCAAGCCGTTCGGTCTCGAGGCTATCGCTGTAGCGGCCGAAGGCCCCAACCATCTGGGTCGCCGTAGAGGCCAGCGCGCCGGCGGCCAGCAGCGCCATCAGCGTCAGGAGAAGCGAACTTACCGATTTCTTAAACATCGTCATGGGTCGGGGGCCTACTCTTCACGAGAGGCCACCTTGCATCGCGACATGCCAAGGCTTGGTTAAGACTTTAACCAAACACCTGCGGTTGTGTCCGCCGCTCTTCCTGGCAGGCCGCGTCCCCTCATGCGACCTTGGTGAAATCGGGCGGGCGGCGCTCGGCAAAGGCCGTGAACGCCTCGCGCGCCTCGGCGGTGCGCAGCCGCTGGGCGAACTGCTC
>NZ_JALBHA010000587.1:0-3619 GCF_023006445.1 Bradyrhizobium sp. SHOUNA76 | reverse complement strand
CGAGCGGCAGATAGGTCACGGCGATGTGGGTGTAGCGCACCGCGAGCGCCAGCGCGGTGCGCGTCTGGTAGCTGTACAGCGAGCGGTGGCAGGGCGCGTTGAACCAGAGCGCGCTGTAGCGTTGCCAGTTGGCGAGCGTATCCGGCGCTTCGCAGGCGCGGCCGCCTTTGAAGCCGTGGCGGCTCGGACGGTAGTATTGCGCACCGGCGGTACCGAGATAGGAGCGGAAGCAAAAGCCTTCGTCGGACAGTGCCAGCGGCCGGTCCGGATTGCCTTCGCCCGAGGCGATGCTGTCGCCGAGGCCGGCAACGAAGATGTCGCGGACCTGGATCTCGGTCTGGACGCGCTGGGTCGGATCGGAGCCGGAGGAGACGTCGACGGTCGCGACCGTCTGCTTGCCGTAGCGGACACGTAAGTTGATCGGCTCGGCGCAGTCGAAGGTCGATTGTTGCGGGCCGTCGCCGTCGTCGAACGACCAGGCGCAGGTGGCGCCGACCGGCACGGCGCCAACGAGGCGCACGGTGACGGGATGGTCGATCGGGGTGAGATAGTTTTCCTTGGTGTTGTCGCGCGTGCAGGGCTGGTTGACCCGGCCCTGGAGGTCGATGCAGAGGCGGTTGACCATGTTGCGGGCCCAGCCGCGGCCTTCGCTCTGGAGCTCCAGCGATTGTTCAGCGGCCAGGATGTTGCGGTTGCGTGCGTTCTCGACATGGAGCAGGAAGTCGCGCTCCTCGCGGAACAGCCGGAAGCGGTTACGCACCTCCCAGCTGATCTGCAGGGTGCCGGCGTCCTGAGCGGCGGCGCGCTGGGGCGGCAAGGCGATCAGAATCCCCGCAAGCAGCAGGGCGCCTGCGGAAAGGGTACGAAGGGGGAGTGGGATCATGGCCCGCTGTTCAACGGCAAAGTTGAGGCGGAAATAAGAGAGGATTGCTCCCCCGCCTGCAACCTTTGTCTCACGGGTTTGAGGATCCGCCTACCGCTTGCCAACCTGCCGCAGCGCCCGTTCACGCTCCATCGTGGCCACCTGCTTGGGCAGATTAGCCTGGGCGCAGGCCTCCGCCAGCCGTCGTCGCTCCTGCCACGGCGCGACCACGTTCATCCAGAGCTCGCGCGTGCCCATGATGGAGATGGCGAGGCCGAACGGGATCACGAAATAGAGGATGCGGAACACCAGCAGTGTCGCCAGAAGCTCTTCGCGGCCGAATTGGGGCAGCGCCACCAGCATGGCGGCATCGAACACGCCGATCGAGCCGGGCGCATGGCTGGCAAAGCCGATCAGCGTCGCCAGGATGAACACCACGGCAAGCGACATGAAGTCGATCGGCGGATTGGCAGGCATCAGCAGATACATTGCCAAGGCGCAGAAGCCGAGATCGACCACGCCGATCAGGATCTGGACCAGCGTCAGCGGCGCCGAGGGCAGCACCACCTTCCAGCCCTTTTGGCCGAGCTCCCGCCGCTTCTCGCCCATGCACAGCCAGACCAGATACGCGCCAATCGAGGCAAGGCCGCCGAGCGCGATCAGCCGGTTGATCGACGGGGGAAGCTGATCCATCGAGGACGCCGCATCCGGATGGATGGCCAGCCCGATCGAGAGCACGAAGATGTTACCGAGCCAGAAGGTGAGGCCCGACAGGAAGCAGATCTTGGCGACGTCGATCGCGTTCAGCCCGTAGTCCGAATAGATCCGGAAGCGGATCGCGCCGCCGGTGAAGACGGTGGCGCCGATGTTGTGGCCGATCGAATAGGACGTGAAGCTGGAGAGCGCTGCGATGCGATAGGGCACCTGCTTCTTGCCGATCGTTCGCAGTGCAAAAAAGTCGTAGAATGTCAGCGTACAGAACGCGAAGAAGACGCAGATGGCCGCGAGCCCGATGCTCCCGCGGGGAATCTCGGTCAACGCGGTCAGGATGACCCCGGTATCGATGCCCTTGAGGGTCCGCACCAGCGTGGTGATCGCGAAGGCGATGATGAAGATGCTCGCGGCAACTCCGAGCCGTCGCCAGCCGATCCATCTCTTGAAGCCGCGCTTCAGCGCAGGCAGCAGTCCGTGCATTCATCCTCCCGGCGGGGGGCAAGACCGACCGGGCCAGGTATTGGCCAGTCGGGTGCGATCATGGCCAAAGGCAGGCATCGATCGCTAGGCATGATCCAGCTCATTTAAGGCAAAAACAGCGGCTTGTGCAGCCCTTGACAACAATAGGTTCTGCGCGGGACCGGCCATTTTGTCATACGCGGTTCACATCGAAGGCGCTTTAAGCATATGAGTCGTGAAACCGGCCGGCTCGCGCATTTCGCATGCTGCCATGATCTCAGATCCCGGCGCCGTCCGTATTGTTCCAGCGCAAGCCTTACGGGCCTTTTTTGGAACGTCGCTGCCGCGCGCTCGTTGTGCCCCATCAGCAACCGGACATGGCGGAATAAGCGGCTTTTCGTGCAGGCCGCTGCCGTCGTGTCTCAGAAACCGAACGAGGACGGAACGATGGGACTGTTTACAAAAGACATCAAGACCATGAACGACCTGTTCGTGCACCAGCTCCAGGACATCTATTACGCCGAGCAGCAGCTGACCAAGGCGCTGCCGAAAATGGCAAGCAAGGCTACCGATCCCCAGCTGAAACAGGGCTTTTTGACGCACCTCGAGGAAACCAAGCAACACGTTGCTCGGCTCGAGGAAGTCTTCAAGATGCACGGCGTCGCCGTGAAGGCAGTCGATTGCCCGGCCATTGACGGCATCATCGAGGAAGCCGACGAGACCGCCGGCGAAGTTGCCGACAAGGCGGTGCTCGACGCGGCGCTGATCAATGCGGCCCAGGCCGCCGAACATTACGAGATCGTGCGCTACGGCAGCCTGATCGCCTGGGCCAAGCAGCTGGGCCGCAACGACTGCGCCAGCGTGCTCGCCAAGACGCTCGAGGAAGAGAAGGCGACCGACATGAAGCTGACGAAACTCGCCGAGAGCAAGGTGAACCTGCGCGCGGCGAGCTAGGGCAAGGCTCATTGCGACGAGCGCCGCGCGGTCATCCGCGCGGCGCGTTCTGCTTCTTCACCATCCGCCATGCTCCGCCTGGCGCGATTGCGCACGGGGGCATCCAGTACCCCGCGGTCGCACTTCGTTTGCACGATCTCCGCCACGGAGTACTGGATCCTGCGCGGGCCATGACACCGGAATTGTGGTGCCTCGAGCGCACGCATCCATCATTCGGTCATTCTCGAAGCATGATGGTGCGGCCAAGTCTATATTTCGCATGGGGCTGCAATCGGGTGCAGCATGCGAGCCAACACCATCAGACCTCAAACCTTCGACAACCGGGTCGCCACACCGCGCGCTTCGTCGCCTCTTGCGACCTCTCTCACACTGGCGGCAATGAGCCTCGGCTATGGCGTCGTGCAGCTCGACGTCACCATCGTCAACACGGCGCTGGATGCGATGGGCAGGACGCTCGGCGGCGGCGTCGCCGAACTGCAATGGGTGGTCAGCGCCTACACCATCGCGTTTGCCGCCTTCATCCTGACCGCCGGCGCGCTCGGCGACCGCATCGGCGCCAAGCGCGTCTTCATGGCCGGGTTCGCCATCTTCACCGCGGCGTCGCTCGCCTGCGCGCTGTCGCCCAATGCG
>NZ_JALBHA010000586.1:0-3629 GCF_023006445.1 Bradyrhizobium sp. SHOUNA76 | reverse complement strand
CGATGCGGTCCGGCTGTGGCTGGTCGCGCGTGCCGGGGCCGGCTGGCGTGCCGCGACCTACTCGATCTTCGTCGACCGCGCGATCGGCTTGATCGCGCTCGCGATCGTCATCGTTGCGAGCCTGCCCTGGAGCTACACCCTGATCACCGATCCGCACGGACGTTCGGCGCTGCTGCTCATCGATCTCCTGGCGCTCGCCGGCGGCCTCGGTTTCCTGATCTTCGGCGCGCTGAAATGGCGCTGGCTGAAGACCTGGTGGGCCACGCATCACCTTCACGCCTGTGCGGTGATCGCCAACCGCGTGATCTTCAACCGCACCCGCGGGCCGATCATCGCAATCCTGTCGGTGCTCGTTCACGTGCTCGCCGTCGTCATCGCCTGGTGCGTCGTGCAGGCGATTGCGGCCCCGGTCCGCTTCAGCGACGTCTTTCTGCTGGTGCCGCCCGTGATGCTGATCACGATGATGCCGATCTCGATCGCCGGCTGGGGGGTGCGTGAAGCCACGATGGGCCTGGCGTTCGGTTTCGCCGGACTTGCCGCCAACGAAGGCGTCAACATCTCGCTGCTGTTCGGCGCCGTGTCCTTCATCGTCGGTGCGTTCGGGGGCCTCGTCTGGATCCTCAGCGCGGAGAAGGCGGCGCAAGGCTCGGCTCCGATCGGAGTGCCGGAGTGACGACCCTCGTCTCGGGTCCGGACCCTGCGGCCGGACTGGTGCTGCTCGCGCTTGCGCCTGCCGGGCTGGCTGCACTGATCTCCGCCGGCATCACCTGGTGCAGCATGCCGCTGCTGCAGCGCTATGCGTTGGCGCGGCCGAACGCACGCTCATCACACAAGCTCCCAACACCGCAAGGTGCGGGCATCGCGGTCGTCGCCGCCACCCTGCTTGTCGGCTGGATTTACGCTTGGATTCCCCTGCCCCTGATCGGCTCCGCCGTGCTGATCGCTCTGGTCGGGCTTGTCGACGACATCAGGCCGCTGCCGGTCGTGCTCCGGCTCCTGTTGCAGGCGGGAGCGGTGGCCGCCGTCGTGCTCACGACACCGGAGGCGATGCGGATCGTTCCAGCCCTGCCGCTTGCCGCTGAACGCATCCTCCTTCTCGTCGGCGGCGTCTGGTTCGTGAACCTGGTCAATTTCATGGACGGGCTCGACCTCATGACCGTGGCGGAGGTGGTGCCTGTCACGGCCGCGCTCGGATTGCTCGGCTGGTATGGCGACCTCTCTCCGTCCGCCGCGTGGCTCGCAATGGCCCTGTGCGGCGCCATGCTTGGCTTTGCGCCCTTCAACAAGCCGGTCGCAAAGGTGTTCTTGGGCGATGTCGGCAGCCTGCCGATCGGCCTCTTGCTCGGCTGGTGCCTGCTGGAGCTTGCCTGGCAGGGGCACCCCGCTGCGGCGCTGCTGCTGCCGGCCTATTACCTTGCAGATTCCACCATCACGCTGTTTCGGCGCATCATCAGGCGCGAGCCGTTCTGGTCGGCGCACCGCACGCATTTCTATCAGCGCGCCACTGACAACGGCTTCACCGTCAAGCGGGTGACCGGCGAGGTGTTCGCGCTCAATCTCGTGCTGGCGTTGCTTGCCATCGTCACCGTTCGCGCCGGCTCGCTGACGGTCACGATCGTGTCCTTGTTCGCAGGCGCGGTCGCGGTCGCTTTCTTGCTGCAGCGCTTCTCGCGCACTCAGACGTCCTGAGCCGACAACGCCAACCGCAACCCTTCGTCCAGGGAGACCTCCGGCTGCCAGCCGGTCGCGAGCGCCTTGGAGATATTGAGCTCGAGCGAGCCGATCAGGCTGTCATGTGTATCCTGCCGGCCCATGACGCTGAGCAGGGTGCTGAGCAGGCCCGGCGGCACGCCGAACAGCCGCAGGCTCTTGCCGGACGCATCGGCAAGGCGCGTGATGAATTCGGGTGTCGAGACCTGCTCCTTGTCGGCCACGAGGAAGATCTCGAAATTGCTGGCGGGATCGGGATGACGTAGCCGGCGCAGGATGAACGACGACAGGTTCTGCACGGCAAGGAAGGCGCGCTGGTTGCGGATCGCGGCAAAGGGCAGCGGCAACCCGAGATCGACCGCGCGCGTCAGCAGCGCGAAATTGCCCTTGGCGCCCGCGCCATAGACCAGCGGCGGCCGGATCACCGAAATCTTCATATCGTTGTCGCGCGCCAGCGTTCTCAAGCCCGCCTCGGCCGCGGCCTTGGACATGCCGTAGAGGCCGCGCGGCGTCAGGATGTCGTTCTCGCTGAATGGGGCGCGGCCCTCGTTGCTGCGGCCGTGCACGAGCACGGTGCTGACGAAGACGAACTGGCGAACGCCGGCCGTCGCCGCGCAGCGCGCCAAATGCAGCGTGCCGGCGATGTTGACGTTGCGGTAGAGCTGGACCGCGTGCTCCTCGTGCTTGTGGTGCACACGCGCAGCGAGATGGACCACGGCGTCGACGCCTTCCAGCGCGGCCTGCCAATCGGTCTCCGGACCGATTGTGTCGATCACGACCTCGCCCTCGACGCCTTCCGGACTGCGAACCGCGCGGCGGACCGACCATCCCCCGCGAGCGAGCGCCGGCACGATATGGCGGCCGACGAAGCCGCTCGCTCCCGTCACCAGCACGACCGGCTTCTTCTCGTTCATCGTTGCTCCGACAGGTCCGGGTTGCGCAACAATTCGTCGATCAGCGCCGCATAGGCATTCAGCGCGGTCGTCCTGTCAAACCGGGATGCCGCCTTCACCGCGCGCGCTGCGATGGTGACGTCGTCGGACCGGGACGCCGCGCGGATCGCGTCTGCAAGCTGATCGGCGCGGCCTGGCGTCACGACCCAGCCGAGCCCGTTCTCCACCACCGTCAAGGCGGCCTCGGCCTCCGGCTCGGACACCAGCACCACGGGACGGCCGACCGCCAGCAGATTGTAGAACCGGCTCGGCACCGACACCCCCGCAACGTCCTTCCGGTACGGAATGATCCAGAGATCGGCGGACGCCAGAAACGCCTCGAGCTCGGAATCCTCGACGCGCCCGACGAAGGAGACATTGGGAAGGCTCGCCGCCGCCTGCAACTGCTTCAGTCGTTCGAAGCCGATGCCCCAGCCGGACAGCAGGAAGTGAATGTCCGCCTCGTCCTTGAGAAGCCGCGCCGCCTCGAACACGATGTCCGGATCATGGGTGAAGCCCAGATTGCCCGACAGGCCGACGATGAAGCGCGCGGCAATCGCCTTGCGGAACGGATTGTCCGACGTGATCGGCCGCGGCGCGGGCACCAGCGTCGCCCAGTTCGGGATGAAGCGGATCTTGTTCCGCCTCATTCCGGAATAGCTCAGCAGCGGACGCTCCGCGTCGCGGCCGATGGTGACGACGGCATTGAGCGCGCGGAACATCAGGCTGTTGGCGACCCGCATCGTCCGCGTCACCAGCGAGCCGGGCTTCAAGAGGCCCGCCATCACCAGCACGTCGGGAAAGAGGTCGTGCAGGATCAGCGCCGAGCGCGCCCCCTTGACCCTGGCTGCCGCCGCCACCGCGTAAGGCAGCATGAACGGCGCGGTGACCGTGAGCACGACGTCCCCTCGCCTCAGCTGCCGCGTCAACGCGAAGAACGTGCGCGCCGCGAACAGGAGCTCGGACACGCCGCGCCGCACCAGCGCC
>NZ_JALBHA010000585.1:0-3666 GCF_023006445.1 Bradyrhizobium sp. SHOUNA76 | reverse complement strand
CGGTCGCCACCGAGCATCTGACATGGAGCCAGGGCGCGCCGACCATGGCGCTGGCGCTGGTCGGCAGCGTCGTGGCGGGCCTCGTCGCAGGCCGCATCATTCCGCTGTTCATGGAGCGCGTGACCGAGGCCCCGAGCGCCATCATCGTGCAATTCGCCACCACCTTCATGATCTGGATCGCCGCCGAGCATCTCGGCCTCTCCGGCATCCTCACCATCGTGGTCTACGCCATCACCCTCGCGCGCACGGCAGGGGCGCGCATGCCGGCCCGGCTGCGGGTGCCGTCCTATGCGGTCTGGGAGACGATGGTGTTCGTGCTCAACGTGCTCGCCTTCATGCTGATCGGCATGCAGATGCGGCCGATCTGGACGCGGCTGGACGCGGACGTGCGCTGGGAATATTGCGTGGCGGCGGCCTGGATCCTGCTCACCGTGGTGCTGGTCCGGCTGCTCTGGGTGACGTTCTACCGCACGACCTTGCGTGTGCTGGTCGCGCAGGGGATCTATCATCCGAAGGATCCGAAGCAGGTCGCCTCGGCCAAGGGCGGCCTCATCATCTCCTGGTGCGGCATGCGCGGCCTCGTCACGCTCGCCACCGCTTTCGCGCTACCGGAGAATTTTCCCTATCGCGACTTCATCGTCTTCGTCGCCTTTGCGGTGGTGCTGGGATCGCTGGTGATCCAGGGCCTGACGCTGCGACCGCTGATTCTGGCGTTCGGCCTCAAGGACGACGATCCCGTCGGCACCGAGGTCGCGCACGCCCGCGCCGTCGCCTATCGCGCCGCGCTCGATGCGATCGAGAGCGATCCGTCGGAGGAAGCGGAGATCCTGCGGCTCGAATATCGCGCCATCCTGATGCAGGCCGAAAACGATCCCAACGGCGGCATCGCCAATGGCGAACTGCCCGCCGATCCCCTGCGCCGCCGCGCCATCGAGGCCGCCCGCAAATCGATCTTCGATCTCCGCGCCACCGAGGTGATCGGCGACGACGCCTTCCACCGGATCGAAGAGGAGCTCGATCGCGCGGAATTGAGCGCGGGGGGATGAGGCACATACAAAACCGGTGTCGTCCCGGACAAGGGCGCCCTTAGGCGCGCCGATCCGGGATCCATAGCCACAGGGAGAAGTTGGGCGAAGACTCGGGGTTACCAGCTCGCGCGGTAATTCGACCCTGTGGTTATGGGTCCCGGGCTCGCGCTACGCGCGCCCCGGGACGACAGCGGAGTTTGAACCAAACCCCTTGTCCCCAGACTCACTCCTGATGACGACTCTGACCGACGACCGTCGTGTCCGCGCGCGAGATGCGTCGCCCGCACGATATTTTTATCTCCACATGGCCCTGGCCTGCGCAGCCACCGCATTTCTCGGCTTCGCACCGACCTATTGGATCCCCCTCGCCAGCCGAACGCTCTCGACCAGCCCCGTGATCCACTTTCACGGACTCTTGTTCTTCACCTGGTCTCTCTATTTCGTGCTCCAGACCTGGCTCGCAGCCTCCGGCCGCGTCGTCAATCACCGCTCGCTCGGCATCGCTGGCGTTTCGCTCGCGACCGCGATGACGATCTTCGGCTTCCTCGCCTCCGTGCACGTGATGCAGCATGCCGCAGCGCTCGGGCAGCGCGAGGCCGGCATCGGTTTCTCGATCGTGCCGATGAGCGGGATCGCGTTCTTCGCGATCGTGTTCGTGCTCGCGATCGTGAACACGCGCAGGCCCGAGGCTCACAAGCGCCTGATGCTGCTCGCCGCGGTCTCGATCCTCGATGCCGCGATCGCGCGCTGGTTCCTGACCTTCCTCGCGCCTCCGGGACCGCCCGGTCCGCCGCCCGTGCCGGTGACGATCGCGCCGGCTGTCGTCGCATCGCTCCTGCTCGTCGTCGCCATGGTGCGCGACTGGCGCAACGAAGGCCGCGTGCATCCGGTCTATATCTATGGCACGCTCGCGCTGCTGACGGTGAAGGTGCTGAACTGGCCGATCAGCGAGACCGCGGTCTGGCATTCGTTCGCCGGCGGGATTCTGGCGCTGGCGCAGTAGGCACCAAGAACTCCGCTGTCGTCCCGGACAAGCGCAGCTCTTGGCAACGCGAAGCGTTGTCAGGGCGGAGCGCTGATCCGGGACCCATAACCACAGGGAGATGTAATTACAGTGACTCGGAGTTACGGGTCTGCAAACTCACTCTACCTGTGATTATGGGTCCCGGGTTCGCGCCTTGCGCGCCCCGGGACGACAGCGGAGTGTGAGGCGGCGCCTACGCCCCTGCCTTGCAGGTGATCCCGCCATCCACTACCAGCTCGATCCCCGTCACATATTTCGAATCGTCCGAGGCCAGGAACAATGCGGCGTTGGCGACGTCAAAGGCATCGCCCATGTGCCCCATCGGCACTTGTGCGTCGCGGGCGCGCCACATCGCTTCGACGTCGCCCTTGGCGTAGCTGGCGGCGAGGCCTGCGGAATGTTCGACCATCGGCGTCTTCATCAGGCCGGGCAGGATCGCGTTGACGCGCACATGGTGGCGCGCGAACTCGATCGCCGTGGTGCGCGTCATCTGGTTCATCGCCGCCTTCGAGGTGCCGTAGGTGACGTAGGAGATGCCCATGTGGCGGATCGAGGCGATCGAGGAGATGTTGATGATCGAACCGCCGCCCTGCTTCACCATGATAGGGATGACGTGCTTCATGGCGAAATAGGCGCTCTTGAGGTTGACGCTGAAGACGCGGTCCCAGCTCTCCTCGGTCACCTCGACCACGCTGCCCATCTCGGCGATGCCGACATTGTTGTCGAGCACGTCGATGCGGCCATAGGCCTTGAGGCACGCCGCCACCATCGCCTCGACCTCGCTCGCCCGCGAGACGTCGGCGGTGAACGCGGTGGCCTTGCCGCCTTCACCGGTGATGATCTTTGCGGTCTCCTCGGCCGCAGTGCCGTTGCGATCGACGCAGAACACCTGCGCGCCCTCGCGCGCGAAGGTCACCGCGGTCGCCTTGCCGTTGCCCCAGCCGGGACCGATCGAGCCGGCCCCCACCACCATCGCAACCTTGCCCTTGAGCCGATCCATCGCGTTTCTCCCGTTTGTTGTTCTTGTAGCCCGGATGAGCGCAGCGATATCCGGGGACAGTGGTCCCGCATGTCGCTCCGCTCGTGCGGCTACGGATTGTCGCAAACTTTCATCGTCGTGACGTTAGCACCGATGGGATGCCCGACAATCTCCGACAGCGTCCGGCACTTTCCATCATGGCACAGCCGCCACTCCCCCGCCGCGCCGGAATTGCCGAGCACGACCTCCTGCATCGGCGCCCGCTTCGGCTGCCACTGAAACCAGCCGTCGACGAGCCGTGCCTCGGGCGGCGGCTCCATGCCGGGGCCGGTGCCCTTGACGCGGGCCTGCACCAGTTCGAGACCGGCGGGCGTGACGCGCCAATCCTCCTTCCAATCAACCTTCGCGATCGAATGCGTCCAGACCAGCGTGAAGGCGGACAGCGCCAGCGCCTTCACGCCGAAAGCCGTTGCGAAGCAGAGGCTCACACCGCCTCGACAGGCGCTGGCGGGCGCTGCCGCCATTGCCACAGCACGATCGCCGCCGCGAGCACGAACCCCGCGGTATCGCTGAACGGAAACTCGCCGAGCAGGCAGAACGCGGCGCCGAGCGCGACGAGGCGCTCGACCAGCGTC
>NZ_JALBHA010000584.1:0-3674 GCF_023006445.1 Bradyrhizobium sp. SHOUNA76 | reverse complement strand
GTCGGTGTCATCCGCGCGCGCGGCTTGGGTCGCGACGCACAGCATCGTCGCCGCGATGAGACGGAGCTCGCGCACTGTGCGGCCTTACGCGCGAGCGCCCGTGAACGGGAAGCTGCCCATCGGGCCGATGCCCATCTCGCCGCTGATGCTGTCGCCAGAGACGGTGCCGGCGAATTCGAGCGTGAGCGGCATCGGGTTGGTGATCGAGACCTTCCACGAGACGTTGTCGCCGGAGACGGTGCCGTCGAAGATCTCGGCGGTATTGCCTTCCGCGCCTTGCGTACCCGTGAGCGTGCCGCCGGCGGCCTTGAGGCTCAGCGTCGCCTGGCGCTCGCCCATCGGCGTCGTCATGGTCAGATTCCAGTTGCCGTCTACGGCCATTCCCGTCTCCCGAACAAATCCCGGCGGACCGCGACGATCCGCGATCAGTCCCGAGCGAACCTATAGCCCAACTCCCAGCTCCTGCCTAACCCTCCGGCAGGGCATTTAGGCGCGGGCGGCGGCGCGCCGGCGGCTGGTCACGATGAGCCTGAGAACGACGTATTGCACGGCAAAGGCGAGGATCTTGGCGCCGCCGGCGACCACCGTCAGGTAGAACGCCCACAGCTTTAGATCGCCGGTGGAGGCGACCACGATCATGCCGGCGCCGATCACGAACATCAGCACCGCCCAGGCATAGCCCGCAGCCGTCACGTATTCCGGAACGGTGTCGACGACGATCGGCGGCATATAGCGCAGCATCCAGCCGCGCTTGAGCATGATCGCGCCGATCGCGAAATGCGCGATCGAAGGCTTTGCCATCATGAAGCGGGGATCATGGGTCAGCAGTGTGATCGCGCCCAGTCCAACGACGAGCGCGAGGCTCGCATAAGTCATGTAGTTGAGTTGCTGCCCCTTGACGCGCGCGTAGATCACCTGCGCGATCGCGCCGGCGACCGCCACCGATGTTGCCAGGATGACGTTGTCGGTGACGAGATAGACGACCAGGAAGACGATGGCGGAGAAGAGATCGGAGGCGAGGCGGGCGAATACGTCCTTCATCGTCAATCCTGTTCAGCGAACGTTGGGCAATGTGCGGGCGGGCGTACCGTACTTGATCTGGCGATACTCGGGATACCACTTTGTGAAGTAGATCGCGCTGTTGCGTGCGGCGAAGGCGACCGCAAGGCTCGACCAGAGCGGCAGGCCCGGGACATAGAGCAGCACGACATTGGCGGCCGCCATCAGGAGTGTGGCCGCGGTCCAGGCGCCGGTGATGACGTAATTGGCGTGGAGAAAGCCCGGCATCGCTGCGGTCTCGGCCGGCACCGCCTCAAGCGCATATTGCAACGTGAAGGGACGGCGGACCACCATCGAGCCGAGCGAGATGGCGAAGATGCCGAGATCGACCGACAGCTTGACGCCAAGCGCTCCCAGCGTCGGATCGAGCAGCGCGAGGTAGAGGCCGATTGCGGCGAACACGACAGCCGAGCCCGCGGCCAGGGTCTTCACCGAACGGCGGTACGCCACATCGATTGCGACGGTGCCGATGCAGATCGTGGAGGCCACGAACATACTGACCGTGGCCGACGTCACCAGCATCAGCAAGGTGTAAGCGCCGTAGGGCGCGAGGATCAGGAAAATCGCCATTGCCCACCTCGGTCAGACCGATCTTTACGATGTAAAGATCAATAATTCAGGAGGTATCCCGGGTCAAGCGAAATCTTTACAGTGTCAAAATAACGTAGGCGACCTCCAAAAAATGAAGTGCTGCAACGGCTTGGTCGGACGCCTCGTCGGCCAATTCCACCCAAGACAGACGCGACAGGATCGGCAGCGCGGCGGCGATGAGAAGGCCGACGGCGAGCAGGATGCCGCCGTTGAAGATGACGTGGCCGCTCCGCCGCCGCCGGATCATCTGGAGCGTGAGCGCGACGCAAGCGACGGTGAGGACAGCGAGAAAATTTGCAGTGATCGAGGGCATGTGCATGAGATATCTCTTTGGTGACGCATCTGCACTGTCATTGCGGGCGCGCTAAACCGCGCCCACCCAATTGCCGTGAAAACCATCGGGCACGCGGTGGCCGAGCTGCACCAGCGCGACGGGGCCCGCCTCGATATCGGTGGCGTTGAAGACGGCGAGGTCGCTGCGGTTCTCCCGCGCGCGCCAGACCACCGCCAGCAGCCAGCCATCGCCCTCAGACGCATCCTTCGATCGCTCGACGAACACCGGTTCGGAGATGGTGTCGCCGGCGGGCAGCAGATAATGGCCGAGCCGCCGGCCGTTGCCGTCGACATGAACGACGCCGGAGAGCGCGCCGAACATCGGCAGCCGCGGATTGGCGCAGGCGTACCAGCCGTGACGGTTTCTCAGCCCGGCGCGGCGATCGTCGATGCGCGGGAATTCGCCGGTGAGATCATCGAGGTAAGTCTGCTGGAAGCGGTCGGTATTGCCTGAGAGGTCGAAGGTCCAGCGGCAATGCCGGGCGCGCGACTTCTTCGGATCGGTCGGCCGGCCGTCGGGATGCGGAAACAGCGGCGCTTCCTCGAACTGCATGACGTCGGCGATAATGCGGTTCTCCTCCTCCCACGCATTCATGACGTGGAAGACGTAGCAGGCCTCAGCTCGAAACCAGACGATCTCCTTGGCCGTGCCGCTCCGCTTCATCACGCCGACATAGGCGCCCTTGTCCGGCTCCCAGGCATAGGGCGGCCGTCCGCTCATGGCGCGCTCCATGCTGCCGGTGATCGGCAGGATCGGAAACAGCACGTGGTTCGCGGTGACGATGAAGTCGTGCACCATGCTGGCATAGGGCGCCTCGAACCGCTCGAAGCGCCTCGCCTTGCCGGAGGCATCGATCGAGCCGTAGGAGAGGGCAGGCGTCAGCGGACCTGCCGCGTTGTAGCCGAAGAACACCAGCTCACCGGTCACAGGGTCGATCTTCGGGTGCGCCGTAAAGCTGCCGGCGACGCGGCCCTGGTAGTTGTGATAGCCGCGCGTTGCGAGCGTGCCCGGCTCGATCTCGGTCGGCAGGTGCGCTTCCTCGAGCGCCAGCAGCTTGCCGGCATGGAAGATGATGTTGGTGTTGGCGACGCCGCCATCGGTGAGGTCGGCCGGCGCATCCGGCAGCTTGCGGCCGAAGCCGCCGAACAGTGCGCGGCCGGCATCGTGCTCGGCCAGCCATTTCGGCGTGCGGACCCAGCGGTTGCGATAGCTGGCGCGGCCGTTCTCCAGATGAAAGGCGTGCAGCATGCCGTCGCCGACGAACCAATGCGCGCCGGGAGATTCGAACTGCGGATTGGGACCGTTGCGATAGAGCGTGCCGTTCAGCTCGCGCGGCAATTCGCCGATGATCTTCAGAAATGGCGCGTCTGCTTCGAACGGGATCGGCGCGATGTTGTTGCGGCGCTCAGTGCTGGAGTCGTGCTGCACGGCAAATCCTCCTTATCTTTACATCGTAAAGATCACGTAGCGCCGATTGCTGCAGTGGTCAAGCAAAATCTTTACACTGTCAATATTGCGTCTTATAGCTTGTCTCATGAGCAAGAGTGAACCCAGGACCGAAACCGCGCGCCGCGCGCGTACGCCGAGAAAGGCATCCTCGTCAGCGGGCGCGCCGACGCGGACCGCGCGTCGTCCGCCGAGCGCCAAGTCCGAGACGCCCTATCATCATGGCGCCTTGCGCGAGGCGCTG
>NZ_JALBHA010000583.1:0-3694 GCF_023006445.1 Bradyrhizobium sp. SHOUNA76 | reverse complement strand
GCCACGGAAGCCGCCTTCGCGCTCGCCGCGGAAGCCGCCGCCACGATCGTCACGCTCGCGGTCGCGGTCGGCCTTGCGCATCATCGCGGACGGGCCTTCCTCGAGCTCTTCGACGCGGACGCTGAGATAGCGGATCACGTCTTCGCTGATGCGCTCCTGGCGCTCGATCTCGGCGATCGCCGCGGACGGCGCGTCGATGTTGAGCAGCACGAAGTGCGCCTTGCGGTTCTTGTTCATGCGGTAGGTGAGGGAGCGCACGCCCCAATTCTCGGTCTTGGTGACCTTGCCGCCGAGACCCTCGACGATCCCGGTCATCTGCGCAGTCAGCTCTTCGACCTGCTGCGTGCTCGCGTCCTGACGCGCGAGAAAAACATGCTCATAAAGAGCCATGGTGGTCCTTTCCTCATGTTGGCGCATCGCCCGGCGTCAAGCCCTTAAGAGGCCTTCGGAAAGGACTCTGGGATTAAGCTCAGAAGGCGGAAACACGGGACGACGGGCCGACTGGCCCTGCCACACCAAAATCACGAATGATTTGCTGAGACCGTCCGTTCAGCTCCCGGCCGGGGTCTGCGGATGCGCGCCTTATACGGATTTTGGCCGGCTTTGCAAGGTTGGAGCGCCCCGTTTTCGGCCCGACGGTGCCGGCATGGGGCGGCCGAACCCATCCTCTCGTAACAGCTTGACCTATTTGTTTGTATGTCATACAAATAATTCATCGGGAGGTGCTGATGACGGGTGAATCGGTCCAGGCTCCGTTTGAGGCGTCGGCAGGCGACCCCAAGCACGCCGCGCGAGCCACACGATCGGCCGGCCGCAAGATGCGCTCGCTGCTGCTGGATGCCGCGAGCCCGCTATTTCGGGAGCGGGGGCTGTCTGGCACGGCGATCACCGACATCGCCGCCGCCGCGGACGCGTTCCCGAGCCAGATCACCTATTACTTCCGCACCAAGGAGGCGCTGTTCGTCGAATGCGCCTGCCGCGAGCTGCTGTATCTGGCGCGCGCCACCGAGCAGGCGGCCTTGAAGGCGCGCACGCCGCGGGACTACACGCTGGCGCTGGCGCAGACCGTGACGGCGAGCGATTCAGTCGCTTTCTTCGCCGAAGCGCTGACATTGACGCGGCGTCGCCAGGATCTTGCACCGCTCGTTGAGCGCACGATCGAGCGTCTGCATGGCGAAGGCGCGCGCGCCTATGCGAGCCAGGTGGCGCGGCACGGCTGGCGCTCGCTTCGCGCGCCCGACGAAAGCTCGCGGCGGTTCTGGGCCGTCGCCATCGGCGTCAATCTCGAAGGCTATGCGATGGGCCGCTCGCCCGAGGCGCTCTGCGCCGAGATGCTTCGCGTGCTCGGCGAGCAGGCGAAATCCACGGGCGATGCCGCGCGCCTGCGTCTCGTCGAGGGGCGCGGCACGTCGACCACTTCGGATGAGGAGGGTTAGGCCATGACGGCGCTTCGCATGCGTGCCCGCGATTTCCTGACCGACGATCAACTGGCCGACGTGCGCCAGCGCATGACCTGGAAAGGCGCTGCGCTGATCGCGCACGCCTGGACGCTGATCGTGGGCGCGATCGCTTTGGTCGCGTGGTGGCCCAATCCGATCACCTATATCCTGGCCGTTGCCATCATCGGCTCGCGCCAGCTGGGCCTTTCGATCCTGATGCATGACGGTGCCCATGGCTGCCTGTCCGCCGACGAAAAAACCAATCTGACGCTGAGCCAGTGGTTCTGTGCTTATCCGCTGTTCGCGGAGACGCGCAGCTACCGGCGTTACCACCTTCAGCATCATGCGCGCACGCAGCAGGAGGATGATCCCGATCTCGTGCTGTCGGCGCCGTTTCCGATCACGAAGCTGAGCTATCGCCGCAAGTTCATTCGCGACATCACCGGACAGACCGGCTACCAGCAGCGCAAGGCGCAGCTGCTCAACGCGCTCGGCTCGAAGGACTGGCCGTGGCGCCAGCGCCTGGCGCATTTCTGGGACAAGCTCGGTCCGCAATGCATCGTCAATGCCGTGATGTTCGCTGCGCTTGCGGCCGCCGGCGTGTGGTGGGCCTATCCGCTGCTATGGCTGCTGCCGCTGCTGACCTGGATGATGGTCATCACCCGCATCCGCAACATCGCCGAGCACGCTGTGGTGCCCGACAGCAGCGATCCCTTGCGCAACACCCGCACCACCCACGCCAATTTTCTGGAGCGGCTGTTCATCGCGCCGTATTACGTGAACTACCACCTCGAGCATCATCTCTTGTTCTACGTGCCCTGCTACAATCTGCCGAAGGTCCATCGCCTGCTGAGCGCGAGCCGGCACGCGGGCCGCATGGAGGTGCAGCCGGGCTACGCCGCGGTGCTGCGGCTTGCAACTGCGAAGCCGAACCGCGATGACCGTCCGGGGCAAGTGGTCAATAGCGCGCGCCGCGCGCAGGCAGGGGCGGAGGTCGACGCCAACCAGACGGCCGGCGGATTCTAGCAAGCGGCATATCCGGTTGAATGCTTGCCGAAGCTCCCATCTTGGCTTGACATTCCGGCCCCGGACAGTGTCTACGGCCCCCTTTGGAGCATGATCGGGAACCAAGGCTCGGGCCGGACGTAGTTGGCTGCCGGGTTCTCGAAGACAACTGCTCGAGCGATCCAGGGGAGCGCCGATGACGGCAGCATTCACATTTCCGGGGCAGGGTTCCCAGGCGGTCGGCATGGGCAAGGCCCTGGCCGATGCCTTTCCGGTGGCGCGCGCGGTGTTCGACGAGGTCGATGCCGCGCTCGGGGAGAAGCTGACGGCGACCATCTGGGATGGTCCGGCCGAAACGCTCCAGCTCACCGAAAACGCCCAGCCGGCGCTGATGGCGGTGTCTGTCGCCACCCTGCGCGTGCTGGAGGCCGAGGCTGGATTTTCCGTGGGGCGAGACGCGGCCTTCGTCGCCGGCCACTCGCTCGGCGAATATTCGGCGCTGGCTGCGGCCGGCAGCCTGACGATTTCGGATACCGCCCGTCTGCTTCGCACCCGCGGTCTCGCAATGCAAAAGGCAGTCCCGGTCGGCGCGGGCGCGATGGCCGCGCTGCTTGGTCTCGACTACGAGGCCGCCATGGAGGTCGCCAATGAAGCGGCCCAGGGGCAGGTCTGCCAAGCCGCCAACGACAATGGCGGCGGACAGGTGGTCGTCTCAGGCGACAAGGCTGCGGTGGATCGCGCCGTCGAGATCGCCAAGACCAAGGGCGCCAAGCGCGCGATGCTGCTGCCGGTGTCCGCCCCGTTCCATTGCAGACTGATGCAGCCGGCCGCGGATGCCATGGCGGACGCGCTGTCGAAGGTCACGATCAAGGCGCCGGCCGCGCCGCTGGTGTCGAACGTGCTGGCGAGCGCCATCACCGATCCCGACGAGATCCGCCGCCGCCTGGTCGAGCAGGTCACCGGCACCGTGCGCTGGCGCGAGTCGGTTGCCTATATGGCAGGGCAGGGCGTTACCCGTTTCTTCGAGATCGGCGCCGGCAAGGTGCTGACGGGTCTCGTCAAGCGCATCGCGGACGGTGCCGTCGGCGTCGCGGTCGGCGGTCCCAATGACATTGCCGCCGCCAGGGATGCATTGGCCGCTGCGAAGCAGGCCTAGAGGAGTTGTTTTCGATGTTCGATCTGACTGGCAAAAAGGCGCTCGTCACCGGCGCGACCGGCGGCATCGGCGGCGCGATTGCGCAGGCGCTGCA
>NZ_JALBHA010000582.1:0-3701 GCF_023006445.1 Bradyrhizobium sp. SHOUNA76 | reverse complement strand
CTGGGCGAGCCGGCTGCGATGCAGCGCGAACAGCTCGAGCACCTTGTCGGCGGGCTTTGCGGCGCTGAAGAGATACCCCTGCATCTCGGAACAGCCGAGTGCGCGCAGCAGGCGCTGCTGCTCCTCGGTCTCGACGCCCTCGGCCGTGGTGGTCATGCGGCGCGCGGCCGCCAGATTGACGACGGCCTGGACGATGCTGGCTGAGCCGTCGGGACCGGCGATGTCGTCGACGAAACAGCGGTCAATCTTGATCTTGTCGAACGGGAAGCGGTGCAGATAGCTCAGCGACGAGTAGCCGGTGCCGAAATCGTCGAGCGCGATGCGCACGCCGATGGCCCGGAGCTGGTGCAGGATCGTAAGCGCAGTGTCGTCGTCGCGGATCAGCACCGCCTCGGTGATCTCGAGCTCCAGCCGGCTCGCCGGCAGGTTCGAAGCGGCGAGCGCCGCCATGATCTTCAGCGCCAGCGTGCCGCTCTTGAACTGCACCGGCGAGACGTTGACGGCGAGGCGGATGTCGTCGGGCCAGCTTGCCGCCTCCCGGCAGGCGGTCGCCAGCACCCATTCGCCGATCTCGTTGATCAGGCCGGTATCTTCGGCGATCGGGATGAACTCCGCCGGCGAGACCATGCCGCGCTCGGGATGGCGCCAGCGCACCAGTGCCTCGCAGCCGGTGATGCGATCATCCTTCAGGCCGAGGCAGGGCTGGTAATAGACCTCGAGGCCGCCTTCGAGACCCCCTTGGGCGATGGCGTGGCGCAGGTCGCTCTCGAGCTGCCGGCGTTCGCGGGCCTTGGCGTCCATCTCCGGCTCGAAGAAGCGATAGGTGCGGCGTCCGGCGGATTTGGCGGCATACATCGCCATGTCCGCGTTCTTGAGGATCTGGTCGAGCGCAGTGCCATGTTCGGGTGCGAGCGCGATTCCGATGCTGGCATCGGTGTTGAGATGATGGCCCAGACAGTCGAACGGCGCGCGGATAGCCTCGAAGATCCGCGCGACGAGTTCGTTGACCTGGTCCAGCGACGTCACCGGGCTCTGTACGATGGCGAATTCGTCGCCGCCGAGCCGCGCCACGAAATCCGCCGGGCCCGCACAGCGGCGCAGGCTTGCGGCAACCGATTTCAGCAGCTCGTCCCCGACGAGATGGCCGAGCGCGTCGTTGACGCCCTTGAACTCGTCGATGTCGATGTAATGCACCGCGATCTCTTCGCCGTTGCCGATAGCGGCCAGCTCTTCGCGCAGATGCTCGTGGAACATGGTGCGGTTGGGCAGATCGGTCAGCGAGTCGTAATGGGCGAGGTGGGTGATGCGCTCCTCGATGCGACGACGCTCGGTGATATCCTCATGGGTTGCCACCCAGCCGCCGTCCGCGAGCGGTTCGTTGAGGATGTGGATCGAGCGGCCATCGGAGGTCTCGACCACCATGGAGTTGCGCACATGGATGCCCTTCAGCACGCGGGCGAGATAATCGTCGACGTCGCCCGTGAACGAGCCGGTCACCTTGCGATGGGCGATGATGTCGTGGAAGCTCGAGCCGGGCTTCACGGTTTCGGCCGATAGTCCGTACATCTCGATGTAGCGCTGATTGCAGACCACCAGCCGCTGCCCGGCGTCGAACAGCAAAAGGCCTTGCGTCATGTTGTTGACGGCGCGGTCGAGCCGCTGCTTTTCCAGCGTCAATCGTTCCCGCGAGAGTCGGTGCTGCGCCAGCAGCTTGCGCACGACCGCGATCAGAACGCCTGCGATGGCGAGCGCGGAAGAGGCGGCGACCGACATCAGGATGCCGATCTGCTCGCGCCAGTCCGCTAGTGCAGCCGCGCGCGTCGTGGTGGCCATCATCAGGATCGGGTAGTGGGGCAGGGCGCGCGAGGAGATCAGCCGGTCGTCGCCGTCGACCGGGCTTACGAAACGGCCGGCGAATTGATCGAGGCCGAAAACCCTCTGCTGCGCAAATGAACCGTTCTTGAAATTTCGCCCCATCAATTCGCTGGAATGCGGATACCGGGCGAGCAGCGTACCGTCGCGATGCAGCATCGAGATTGTGGCGTCTTCGCCGAGCGCGACGGAGGCGAAGAATTTCTCAAAATTCGCGGGCTCGATCCCGCGTCCGACGACACCCAGGAATTCGCCGCTTGGTCCGACGATCCTCCGGGCCACCAGGATGGTCCATGCGCCGGAGATGCGGCTGTGCAGCGGCTCGATCAGCACGTCAGGCGAATAGGGATCGTATTTGAAGGTGCGAAAATAGCCGCGATCGGCAACGTTCACTTTCGGAGCCGGCCATGCCGTGGAGGAATTGATCAGATCGCCTTCGGCGTCGATGATGTTGACGCCGCCGATGTAGGGCAGCGCCTCGATCTTCGAGCGCAACATCCGATGGACGTCCTGGCCCGAGAGGCGCTTGCGATAGTCGTCGGCACTGTTGATTGTTGTGGTGCGGACGTGGTCGACGAAATCCTTCTGGATGACCGCGAAATCCTGCAATTGCTGATCGAAATGGTGGGCGAGCAGCAGCACCGTGTTGTCAAGCTCGCGGCTGGAGTTACGCAGTGCCCGCTCGCGGAAATTCTGCGCCATCAGCACCGAGCCTATGGCAATTGCTGCGATCAGCAGCGTGCCGCTCATCACCAGCCAGCGGATCGGTCCGCCGCGCACGAAGGCCTGGTCAAAGAGGCGATTGCCTAATCTCGTCATCATGCTGGATCATTGCCGTGCACACGTCAGGGTCAATTCTTGGCCCGGTAAACATCCGTTGGTTTACGGGATCGGTGTGGAGGCGAAGTTAGGAAGCGCGGTTAATGCGATGTGAACGGCCGCGCACAAAAGCAATCGATGCGCCGGGCGCAAGACCGTGCAGGAATTGCCGCAAGCTCCCGCGATGCCGGTCAATTCCTGCCGGCCGTGCCGTGATCAACCAGGGCTTAACCATCTAACATGTTGGCGTTCCTCGAAAGCGCATTGGCACGTGATTTGCGAACACATCTGCCAAAGACACAGAGAGGGACACGACCATGACGAACATTCTGAAGAGCTTCATCGCCGACGAGCGTGGTGCGACCGCGATCGAATACGGCCTGATCGCCGCCGGCATCGCGCTTGCGATCATCACCGTCGTGAACGGCCTGGGCAGCAGGCTCAACACGAAATTCACATCGATCAGCACGTCGCTGAAGTAACGTTCACGCGCGGTAGTGGCCGGACTTGCCGCCGAGCTTCTCGACCAGATGGATACCCTCGATGCGCACGCCGCGCTCGACCGCCTTGATCATGTCGTAGATGGTGAGGCAGGCGACCGACACGGCCGTGAGGGCCTCCATCTCGACGCCGGTCGGGCCCGTCACCTTCACGCTGGCGCGAACGAGGCAGCCCGGCAATTTCACGTCGGGCTCGATGTCGAGCGTCACCTTCGACAGCGCGAGCGGATGGCAGAGCGGGATCAGTTCCGAAGTGCGCTTGGCGGCCATGATGCCGGCGATGCGGGCTGTGCCGAGCACGTCGCCCTTCTTGGCATTGCCGGATACGATCAGATCGAGCGTCGCCCTGGTCATGACAACGCGGCCTTCGGCGACCGCGAGCCGCTCGGTCGCGGGCTTGTCCGACACGTCGACCATTCGCGCCTCGCCGGAGGCGCCGATATGGGTGAGGGCGGGGCCAGCCTTGGCTCTCAGGGGCTTGGTCTTGGAAGGCTTGCGCGCCATGTCAGC
>NZ_JALBHA010000581.1:0-3730 GCF_023006445.1 Bradyrhizobium sp. SHOUNA76 | reverse complement strand
CCCGGCCCGGCATTCATCCGCGCATTGGCGCGGTCGATGCGCAGCTTGGCGAAATCGCGCACGGCGGCCTCGACCGGCGGCCATAGCTTCTCCTGGTCGGCATTGAGCTTCAGCCCGGCATGGACGGCGGCGATCCGCGCATCGACGAAGGCGGCGCGGTCTTCCGGGTTCATGCGGATGTGGCGGACGTGCTCCATCCACGGGCGATGATATTGGGCATAGACCGCTCCCGAGCCGGCAATGCTGAGCACGGCGATGGCGGCGATGGTGAACTTCCTCATCCGAACCTCCTCTGGAAGGATGTCCATGAAGATGGGCGCGGTGCGGCTGACACGCAAATTACAACTTGGAAAGGGAGCGCGGCCCTACCAGGATTTAACGGCGGATTTTACCTCTAGCCGCGATCGGAAATTCGCAACAAGAAGGCTTCCGTGCAGATCGCACGGAAGCCTTTCGTCGATCGTTCGGATGGATCAGTTCGTCGCGCTCTTGGCCTCTTTCAGGAATTCGTCGATCAGCGGCTGGCCGATACGGCCGGCGGCGTCCTTGTAGACCGGCTCCATCGCCTTGCGCATCGCCGCGTCCTGCTCGGGTGTGAGCTTGATGATCTCGCTCTTGCCGCTCTTCTTGATCTCGGCCAGAGCGTCGTCGTTCTCCTTCTGCGACTGCGCGTTGCTGAAATCGGTCGCTTCCTTCATCGCCTTGGAGAGCTGGTCGCGGATGTCGGCCGGCAGATCGTCCCAGAACTTCTTGTTCACGATCACGACGTAACCAATGTAGCCGTGATTGGTCTCGGTGATGTACTTCTGCACCTCGTGCATCTTCTGGGTATAGATGTTCGACCAGGTGTTCTCCTGGCCGTCGACCACGCCGGTCTGGAGTGCCTGGTAGACTTCCGAGAACGCCATCACCTGCGGCAGCGAGCTCAGCGCCTTGAACTGGGCCTGCAGCACGCGCGAGGACTGGATGCGGAACTTGACGCCCTGATAATCCGCCGGCGTCACCAGCTTCTTGTTGGCGCTCATCTGCTTGAAGCCGTTGTCCCAATAGGCAAGGCCGGTGATGCCCTTGGCATCCAGCAGCTTGAGCAGCCGCGTGCCGAGCGGGCCGTCCGTCACCTTCCGCAGCGTCTTCAGGTCGGGCAGGATATAGGGCAGATCGAACACCTCGAACTCGCGGATGCCGAGCGGCCCGAATTTCGAGTTGGACGGCGCCAGCATCTGCACGCTGCCGAGCTGGAGCGCCTCGAGCTCTTCCTTGTCCTTGTAAAGTGTCGAGTTCGGGTAGACCTCGACCTTGACCTTGCCGGCGGTGTACTTCTCGGCCAGCTCCTTGAACTTCTCCGCGCCCTTGCCCTTCGGCGTGTCGGTGGCGACGACATGGCTGAACTTGATGATGATCGGCGATTGGGCCGACGCCGGCCCGGCCAGCCCGAGTGCCAATGCCGCGATGGACGCAGCGATCGCGAAGGTGCGCATATTCTCTCCCTGTTATTTTCTAAGCCACCGTCGTAGGGGCGGCTGGTCCTCATGCCGGCAGAATCAATACAGGCCGCCGGGCTACGCTGCTATTGGCCGTTAGCAGGGCAGCTATCTCTCACACTGTCATTCCGGGATGGTCCGAAGGACCAGACCCGGAATCTCGAGATCCCGGGTTCGCCTCTTCGAGGCGCCCCGGGATGACACGCTGGCGCTTGTCAGCTCGCCGCGGCCGCGGTCACCGTGTCGCGCTGGCGCTTCATGACGATCTTGTTGAGCGCGCCGAGATAGGCCTTGGCCGAGGCCACCAGCGTATCCGGATCCGCCGCGCGTGCCGTCATCGCACGTCCCTCCTGCGACAGCCGCACCGACACTTCCGCCTGCGCGTCGGTGCCTTCGGTGACCGCGTGGACCTGATACAGCTCGAGCTTGGCCTCGTGCGGCACCAGGCGCTTGATGCAGTTGAACACCGCGTCCACCGGACCGTTGCCCTCGGCCTCCTCGATCTTGATCTGGCCGTCGACGTCGAGCTTCATGGTCGCGCGCTGCGGGCCATGGGTGCCGGCGATCACGGTCAGCGAGGTCAGCTTGATGCGGTCGTGGGAAGCCGCCATCTTCTCGTCGACCAGCGCCTCGATGTCCTCGTCGTAGATGTCCTTCTTGCGGTCGGCCAGAGCCTTCATCCGCGTGAACGCATCCTCCAGCTGGTTCGGGCCGAGCTTGTAGCCCATCTCCTCCAGCTTGTGCACGAAGGCATGGCGGCCGGAATGCTTGCCGAGCACCAGCGAGGACTGCTTCAGGCCGACCATTTCGGGCCGCATGATCTCGTAGGTGGAGGCGTCCTTCAGCACACCGTCCTGATGGATGCCGCTCTCATGCGCGAACGCGTTCCGGCCGACGATCGCCTTGTTGTACTGGACGGGAAACGAGGTTGCCGCCGAGACCACCTTCGAGGCGCGGGTGAGCTGGGTGGTGTCGATCTTGTTCCAGTAGGGGAATTTGTCGTTGCGCACGTTGATCGCCATCACGATCTCTTCGAGCGCAGCGTTGCCGGCGCGCTCGCCGATGCCGTTGACAGTGCACTCGACCTGGCGCGCACCGCCGACGATGCCGGCCAGCGAGTTCGCGACGGCCATGCCGAGATCGTTATGGCAGTGCACGGAGAACACCGCCTTATCCGAATTCGGCACGCGCTCGATCAGCGTCTTCATGAAGTGGGTGTATTCCTCCGGCACCGTGTAGCCGACGGTGTCGGGGATGTTCACCGTGGTGGCGCCCGCCTTGATGACGGCTTCCACGATGCGGCACAGGAAGTCCATCTCGCTGCGGGTGCCGTCCTCCGCCGACCATTCGACGTCGTCGATCTGGTTGCGGGCGCGCGCGACCATGGCGACCGAGGTCTCGAGCACTTCTTCCGGCGTCTTGTTCAACTTCACCCGCATGTGCAGCGGCGAAGTCGCGATCACGGTGTGGACGCGGCCGCGTTTTGCAAATTTGACCGCCTCGGCGCAGCGGTCGATATCGGCCGGGTGCGCACGGGACAGGCCCGCAATGACCGCATTCTTGGAACGGCGGGCGATCTCGCTCACCGCTTCGAAGTCACCCTGCGAGGTGATCGGGAAGCCGGCTTCGATGACGTCGACGCCCATATCGTCCAAGAGCTCGGCGACCTCGAGCTTTTCCTCGAAGGTCATGGTGGCGCCGGGGCATTGCTCGCCGTCGCGCAGCGTGGTGTCGAAAATAATGACGCGGTCCTTGTCGGACTTGTTCGCGGTGGCCATTTCAAATTCCTTTTGAGCTTTTTGCGCCGTTCAATCTTCTGGGCGCTTGAGGGTGTCCGGTGATCTCGACCAACCCCTGAGCGCCCAGGCGCGTGGCGCCCAGCCGGCCCTCAGGGGCAAGTAAGAAGAAGGCCGCCAATAAGGAGGGTGGGCAGCAGCGCGGCCGGGATCGTGGCGGCGGCCAGAGCCACCTCCCCCGAATTCCCCTCGATTTGGCCGCGAATCAGCATTGCCAGACCCTTCTGAGCCCACAAATCCTCGGCCAAAACCGTTGACGGTTGGTTGCCGGGAGGCTCATTGGCCTGTTTCTAGACGAAAAATGGCAGCAACCGCAACGCCAAAAGATGGTCAAGGGGGCTGACCTGATTGCTCGTACCCTCGCTCCTTGTCTCCCGGACGCGCTGGCGGCGCAGAGCCGGGACCCAGGAGCGGCATGGCGCGCGGCGAGATGGGCCCCGGCTCTGCAGCGCA
>NZ_JALBHA010000580.1:0-3732 GCF_023006445.1 Bradyrhizobium sp. SHOUNA76 | reverse complement strand
GCCGCGACGCTCTATGCCTCGCACTGCACCGACGACTCCCCGCTGTTCGTCGCGACCTGGTACACGATCGCGACCGCGCTGGTGACGGCGATCGGCGCGGCGGTGGGATCCAAGGTCCTGCGCTACTAACGAGCCGGCATCAGGCCGCCGGCGTCGTGCTCTGCTGCATGCGGTGGAAGCGCAGCACCTGCTGTGCGGTCGAACTGCGGAGCGCCTCGTAGGCGTCGCGCAGCGTCAGCATGTCGGTCTGCGAGCCGCCTGAGAGCTTCTCGCGCATGGCGATGATGGCCCGCACGCTCGGCCAGGACATGCCCGCGGCCTTGGCGAGGATCATCACGCCCTCAGTGCGGCTTTCGATCATCATGGTCTCGGCGGCCCCGACCGCGACGCCCGCGAGCGCCGCGAGCCCCGCATTGGTTTCGTCGAACTTGCCCTGCTCGGCGAACGTGGTGATCTGGAATTCGTTGAGACGGCCGTCCTGGTGCAGCGACTTCACCAGCGCACGGGCCATCTCGGTTTGCCTCGTCATGGCGGCGGCGCGGACCCGCTGGGCCGCTTCCTGGACCACGCTCGACACCTCGTCCATAAGCTCCGGATGGGCGGCCTCAAGCTTTTTGCGCACGCTGGAGGATGCCTTGGCGACCAGCCTCAAATAGTGATGACGGGGCAGGTCCGGCCGCAGGCCGATGCAGGTGGCGAGGTCGTCGTCGCGTTCGGCACGGGTGACGAGATCGGTGAGGCTTCCCTCGGAGAGCCGCGCACCGGGATTGCTGACGGTCGACTGCACCACGTCCTCGTTGCCCCGCGTCACCAGCACGTCGGTCAGCGCCTCCGACAGCATCCGTCGCAGCGAGATCGCCTTGAGATGCGCCTGGCCCCTCGTGCGCGCGATTTCGATCAAGGTCGTCTCGTCCAGCCGTTCCGATTTCGACAGCACCGGGCCGGAGACCTCGACGACCTCGTCGAGCGCGAGCGTGCGGATGATGTTCGGCGGGGCGGCCGCGATCGGTGCGAGGCGGTCGGCGAGCAGCGCCCTGGCTGACGTCTCGATCTGCCCGATCAGGCACTGGAACACGTCGTCGAAAACGCGGATATGGTCGTCGGAATAATCCACCGCGTTGCCCACGAAGAGATCGGTCACGCGGCGCAGCGTCTCGACCCGGCGCGCGACGGTGCCGTGCGAGAGCGCAGCCTGCAATTCCTCGAGCAGATTCTCGGATGATCTCGCGGATTTGGATCTCATAGCCCTGTCCTGGAGCGTTCGGTCCGGAGGCAGCTTCTGCCCTGCCGGGAGAAAATGGATTGGTCAGCTTGTTGCAATACGGTTGCGCCCTTGCGCCTTGGCGGAATAGAGCGCGCGGTCGGCGCGCGCGAGAAACGTGTCGGCAGTATCGACGTCGCGAAGCGTCACGACGCCCGCAGAAATGGTCACGTGCATGCCCGGGGAGAATGCGCTCCAGTCGAGATCGGCGACGATGCTGCGCAAGCGCTCGAGCATGCGCTGCGCCGAATCGCCCGACGTGTCCGGCAGCAGCAGCAGGAATTCCTCGCCGCCATAACGGCCGAAGCTGTCGGCCGGGCGGATGTTGGCGAACATCGTGATCGCGAAGGTGCGCAGCACCTCGTCACCGACGGGATGGCCGTGGGCGTCGTTGATGCGCTTGAACCAGTCGAGATCGATCAGCGCGATCGCGCACGGCGTCGATGTCTGCCGCGACTTTTCGATCTCGGCGTCGAGAAGGCGCATGATGCAGCGGCGGTTGTAGGAGCCGGTGAGTTCGTCGAGCTCGGCCAGTTCCTCGATGCGTTGATAGGCGGCCTTTAGTTCGATGCTGCGCCGGTACAGAATCTTGCGCAGGGTGGCGCCGAACAGGCCGAGGAAGGCGCACTGGCCGATCACCAGCACGAAGCAGAGCATCGAGGCGGTTCGCTCCAGGCGGGTCTTAACCGGCAGCCCGATCGGCAGGTCCGAGCCCAGGAAGACCAAGCCAAGCCCGCAGGTGGCAAGGCCCCAGGTGACCATCGCCTGGCTCGAAGTCATCCGCAGCGTGCCAAACGCGAAGATCAGAAACAGCACGGCGAGGAACGCGACCCCGACCGTCGGCACTGCGAGCAGAAACACCAGCTGCAGCGCCATATGCGCCGAGATCTGGAAGACGGTGAGATAATGATCCTGGAACCGGTCTCCGAAGCCGGCTTCCGACAGCACGGTGAAGGTGCCGATGATCAGGAGGCCGCCGAGCCAGAACAGCGATGGGACGGCCATCGAGACCGCCCCGCCATAGGCGTAGAGCAGCAGGACCGAGGCGCCCAGCGAGTAGCTCGCGGCTTGGCCGATATACATCTGGCGGCGCTGGCGGACCCGGCGCGCCAGAACGTCGGGGGCCGCTGCCTCGGGCGTGAGGACGAGATCCGCGACCTCAGCGGCATTCCTCTCGGGAAAGGACGTCGCGGCCGTGCTCATGGTCCCGCCAGTGGTGGATGTCAGCGTAAAAATCTACGTGGCAAGCCTTTAGGTTTGGTATCCTTGGAAATCGAATCCGAACCGTGCAGCGCGGAACAAGGTCATAGGCCGGCGGAAGAATTTTTTACCGGTGATCAGGCTTCGTTGCGATGCGATCGAGCCAAAGGCCGGCTTGGCGAGACATATGTCGTGCAGGGCTGCTATGGAACCGGATGAGGTCGGGCCGCCTGTGCCGGACAGGTATCCGCAGGGAAATATCTCAGTATTATGTTACCGATCTGGATTATGGCGGCCGACGGCCGCGACTGGGACAAGAAAAATGCGCGTATGTGGGGTGGATCACATAGGCGCCCGTACGACTGCGGTAGCCTGAACAATTTTGCCCCCCGCGTCGAACCGTCCGCCGTATCGACCCGACCAACTTTGCGAGACGGCCTTTGAGCGTGACACAGGCGGCTTCGGACGAGGTCCTCATCGCTAGGATCGCCCAAGGTGACCGGCTCGCCATGCAGGTGCTGTACGGGCGGCACCATGTCAGGGTTTACAGGTTCGGTCTCAGGCTCGTGCGGGATGAGCAGGCGGCGGAAGACCTCATCAGCGAGGTATTTCTAGACGTCTGGCGTCAAGCCGGGAAGTTCGAGGGCCGATCCGCCGTTTCCACCTGGCTGCTGGCAATCACCCGATTCAAGGCCCTGTCTGCGCTGCGGCGCAGGAAGGATTTCGAGCTGGACGAAGAGGCCGCCAACGCGATCGAGGATACGTCCGACGATCCGGAAACGGCGGTGCAGAAAAAGGATACCAGTGAAGCGTTGCGGGAGTGTCTGACGGGCCTCTCGCCCGACCATCGGGAAATCGTCGATCTCGTCTACTACCACGAGAAGTCCGTGGAAGAGGTGGCCGAAATCGTCGGGATACCGGAGAACACCGTGAAGACGCGCTTGTTCTATGCGCGCAAGAAACTGGCCGAACTGCTGAAGGCAGCCGGCATTGAGCGAGGCTGGCCATGATGGCTTTGAGCAAGAAGATGCTGGAGCAAGAGCCCAGTGAAATTGAACTGCTGCTGCCGTGGCACGCCGCCGGCACGCTGAACGCGCGTGACGCGCGCCGTGTCGAGGAAGCGCTGGCGCGCGATCCCGCGCTTGCCAAGCAATATGCCGCGATCCGCGGCGAGTACGAAGAGACCATCCATCTGAACGAGAGCCTGGGTGCTCCGTCGACGCGTGCGATGCAGAAGCTGTTCGCCGCGATCGACGCCGAGCCGGCGCGGG
>NZ_JALBHA010000057.1:0-21808 GCF_023006445.1 Bradyrhizobium sp. SHOUNA76 | reverse complement strand
GACCGCCGCGAGGCTGAGCGGGCCCGCCGGAGAAGCCGCCTCCGGCTCGCGCCGGCCTGTCAGGACGCTGCCCCAGAGCCAGTCGGCGAAGACGCCCAGTCCCTTCGGCCAGACCAGCATGATGATCACCACGGCGGCGCCGAAGGCGGCCATGTAGTAGGTCTGCAGATCGCGCAGCGCCTCGGGCAGGATCGTCACGACGATGGCGCCGAGCATCGTGCCGGGAATTGAACCGAGGCCGCCAATAACGACCATCAGCATCATCTTCACGCTCTCGGCGATGGTGAAGTTGGTGGGCGCGACGAAGCCGACCAGCAGCACGTAGAGGCCGCCGGAAAGCGACGCCCACAGGCTGCAGATCACGAAGGCGATCGTCTTGACCCGGACGGAGTTCACGCCCATCGCCTCCGCGGCCATCTCGTCGTCGCGCACGGCGCGCAACTCGCGGCCGAGCGCAGAGCGATGAAAGAGGATCATCAGCAGGTAGCTGGCAAGCATCAGGCCGGCGAGCGGCAAGTACAGCTGCTGCGTGATCGACTCGCCGAGCCCCGGAATCCGCAGCGTCGGGATGTTGCGCAACCCCATCGGGCCGCCGGTCAGCGCCTCTTCGTTGACCGCGACGATGCGGAAAATCTCGTTCAGGGCGAGGGTGACGATGGCGAGGTAGTGGCCTTTGATGCGGGTCGAGATCAGCCCGAGCATGGCGCCGACCGTTCCGGTCAGCGCCATCGCCAGCGGCAGGGCGAGCCACCATGGCAGAGACAGGCGCATCATCAGCAGCGCCGTCGCGTAGGCTCCGATCCCGACGAGGGCGGCTTGTCCGAGCACGATCTGCCCGGCGACTCCGGTCGCGACCGAGAGCCCCAGCGCGGCAATGGCGAAGATCCACGCCAGGTTCAGCACATGGAGATAATAAGTATTCATGCCTATCGCGATGGGCGCAACAATCGCGGCTGCAATCAGCAGCCAGGCAGTCAGACGCAGGAAAGAAGACATCGCGAGCACCTCAGGCGCGGTCTGCGTTGCGCTCGGGGATGAGCCCTTCGGGGCGCACCACGAGGAAGACGAGCAGCAGCGTGAAGGCGATCGCGTCCTTGTAGGTGGACGAGATGGTGAAGGCGCCGACATTCTCGATGACGCCGAGCAGAACGCCGCCGACGATCGCGCCCGGGACGCTGCCGAAGCCGCCGATGATCATCGCGACGAAGCCCTTGAGGCCGACGAGCGTGCCCATCTCCGTGGTGACGTAGAAAAGCGGTGCCAGCAGGATACCTGCGAGCGCCGCCAATACGGCGGAAAAGGCGAAGGTCCCGGCCAGCACTGCATTGACCGGGACGCCCATCAAGGCTGCAGTCTCGCGGTCCAGCGCCGTGGCGCGCATGATCTTGCCGATCATGCTGTAGCGCAGGACGAAGTACTGAGCCGCGGTGACGACGACAACCACGACCATGATCAGAAGCTGCTGCACGGACAGGCGGAATGCGCCGAAATCGAGCATGTCATCACCGAACGGGCTGACATAAAGCAATGGCTCGGGCCCGTAGAGGATGCGCGCCATCTCCTTCAGGAAAATGCCGAAGCCGACGGTCGCAATGATCGCCACGAGCGCGCGCTGGCGCTGCAGGCGGGCGAAGACGAGGCGCGAGAACAGGGCGCCGAGCGCCGCCATCGCAATCGCCGTCAGGAGCAGCGACAACCAGAACGGCAGGCCCAAGCTCATCGTGAAGGTGGCGACAAAGACATAGGCCGCGAAGGTCAGGAACTCGCCAGCAGCGAAATTCACGATCGCCATCGTGTTCCAGACATAGGCATAACCCAGCGCCACAAGGGCGTAGATGCAGCCCATCGCAAGGCCGCTGGCGACCACTTGACCGAGCATTTCTCCTCCCGCCCCGTCGAGCGGGCGGAAGCCGCCAGTACTCCGGGGGTGCTAGCTATTCTTTGATTTCACCTGGCCGGCCGACGAGCAGACACGGTGAACACTCACTAACATGCTACAGCGTGTTTTGCATTCGCTTATGACGTTGTCAAGCCATCACGCGGACCTGCTGGAAATGCGGAGGCCGGGGTGATAGGCTCCTGCGCGTACGAGGAGCCAACTTGTCCAAAGCATTGAGAAAAAGAAAAACGCCGGTCGTGTCCCAGCGTCTGCTCGCCTATGAGGGATTCCGCGAGAAGATCATAAGCGCACAAATCCGCCCGGGGCAGTTCGTCTCGCAACGTGAGTTGACTGAGCAGCTTGGTCTACCGCTCGGCGCCATTCGTGAGATGATTCCGCGGCTCGAGGCTGCGCGCCTGATTGTGACCGTTCCAAAGCGAGGCCTGCAGGTCGCTCCCGTCGATCTCAAACTCGTGCGCAACGCATTTCAAGTTCGCAGCATGATCGAGTGCGAGGCCGTCCGTCATTTCGCGAGGACGGCCTCCGACCAGGAACTCGATGCGCTCGAGGTCGCCCATCGCGATATTCTGCGGCGCGCTGAAGGTTCGCATGACGAAGAAGCGCTTGACGCTGAGGCGAGAGCAGTGGATTGGGGCATGCACGATCGCATGGTCGACGCCATCGGCAACGAGATCCTGTCCGAAATCTATCGCGTCAACAGCCTGCACGTGCGGTTGATCCGGATCGATGCCGATCGGGTCGTACGTCAACGAGTCTTGCCGGCCATGCAGGAGCATCTTGTCATCCTCGCTGCTCTGAGGAAACGAGACGAGACGGCTGGCATCTCAGCGATGATGGCTCATATCGAGAGTTCAAAGCAGCGCGTGCTCGAAGCCATGCTTCATGGTTGATTCTGCGGCTTTCCACTCCAGCGGAACCGTGGTGTCAGGGCCTCTGTCGAATTAGCTGCAACATCGAGGTGCCGGTTCCGGCCCGACGAAGAGCGAATTCGTCGGGCCGATCGCTGCGCCGGACCTGCCGGCAATGTCAGAGCGGCTTGATCTGCACTTTCCGGAATTTGACGACGCCGGAGCCGTATTGCAGGGCGAAAGGTCCTTCGGCGTGCTGGGAGTCCTGCACGTCGGCAGTCTTCTCGCCGTTGAGCACGACGATCAGATGCGGACCCTGCGCCGTAATCTCGTAGGTGTTCCATTTGCCCGCCGCTTTGGGCATTGAAGCGGGCACCTTGGATACGTCGACGATCGCTCCGGTGGCATAGGTCTGGTCGGGGCGCTTGTCGAAAATGTTGACCTCGTAGCAGACCTTGGCATTGATCACCTTAGGGTCGCCATCGCAGCGGATGAATATGCCGCTGTTGGCCGCCTCGTCGGTCCAGAACTCTACCTTGAGCTGAAAGTTTTTGTAGGCGTTCTTGGTGACGAGGTAAGAGTCGTCCTTGCCCGGTATGCCGGCGGTGAGCTTGTCCGCAGCGAGCGTGCCGTCTTTGAATTCCCAGTTGGCTTTGCCGACCTCGTCCCACTCGCCCATCTTGGTATTGTCGAGCAGCGTGACCCAGCCGCCGTCAGCTTGGCTTGATGCGGGACTGGAATATTGCAAGGCGACAAGGCCAATAGCAACGCCGGCCGCAAGCGCAGTGATGCGTTTCATAATAGTGCTTCCCCCTGTTATCGTTTCTAACAACTTTGTTAATACGCGTTGACATGTTACGCTAGCCTTTGTGCGCCGGTCAATGAGCCTGCCAGGCCGCACGGAACGAACGGAGCCAGGCATCGCTCCGCAGCGGCTCCTCGCCTACGAGGACTTCCGCGATCAGATTGATCAGATTGCCCGGACCATTCGCCTCGCAACGCCAGTCGACCGAACCGCTCAGCTCTCGTTCGGCCGCGAGACGATGCCCGGCTGGGGACAGCGCGCCTGATCGTCAGTGCGACACGAGGCAGAAAGTGCCATCGATGCAGCTATCCGGGGATACGATTGCGGTCACCGCTCGCGGGAATATTGCAGAGTGTTGTCGGATCGCTGATCGCTCCGACGATCCGCCGCTCGCCGTCTTTTCCAGGACGCCCCGCGTTCGTGATGGGATAGGGGCCGCGGCCCTCAAGAGCACAGAATCGTGGACGATCGGAGTTTTGCGGGAAAATCGTGCAAATGGCGGAGAGAGTGGGATTCGAACCCACGGTACGGTTTCCCGCACACACGCTTTCCAAGCGTGCGCCTTAAGCCACTCGGCCATCTCTCCGGAGCGCCTCTCTTGAAGGGGCGCCGATGATTTTGCAAGGGATCGAAGGGGAATCGGGTGAATTTTCCGCAACTTGTTGTATTTGCAAGATAATATCTGTCGTCATACATGTCATGGCCGGCCTGGCGGCTGAACCCGCGGCGGGTTTAGGACGACGATTCACACGAGAACGCCAACACGACCGGGGATGCCATGACGATCCGCAAGACCATCACCGTACTGGGCCTGATATCGGCCCTTGTCCCCGTCTTCGCCGTGCCGGCCCTGGCCCAGGTCTGCACGCGGCAGGGCGTCGATGTGAGCTGCAACGACGGGCGGCGCGGGGTGCTATCCGGCGATGCCATCATCTGGCCGGACGGCACGCGCTCGAGCTCGACACCGCATCCAAGCGTGATCATCGGCAACAAGAGCTCGGTGCATGTCGGGCCCGGCGTGTTCGTCGGCCAGGGCAAGGGGGTGGTGCCAATGGACGATCCCAACGCGCCGAACAAGCGGCAATGCGCGATCCTGGATGGCGTGTCGTATTGCTATTGAACTGCTATTGAAGCTCGTTATTTGCGGCTGGCCGTCATGCCCGGGCTTGTCCCTGCGCGGCCGAAGCCGCTTCGGCCGCGCAGGGGGACAAGCCCGGCCATGACGCAGGATCCTAAATCAACCGCACGCCTGATATCGCCGACCTCAGCCAGCGCAGTGCTTGCGGCGGCTGCGCTGCGAGCGGCGCTTCCACGGCCTTCTCGGTCCGGCATTTTTCCAGCTCTGCGACGAAGTCGGCCGACCATTGCTGGATGGTGTGGCCGCGCAGCTTCTTCATCATCGCATCCCAGCGCATCTTGCGCTCGGTGAGCGGCATTGCGGCCGCCACCGCGATCGCGCGCGCCATGCCGTCGATGTCGTGCGGATTGACCAGCAAGGCGGTATCGAGCTCGTTGGCCGCGCCCGCAAACTTCGACAGCACCAGCACGCCGGGATCGGCGGGATTCTGCGCGGCGACATATTCCTTGGCCACGAGGTTCATGCCGTCATGCAGCGGCGTCACCACGCCGACCTGCGCTGTCCGATAAAGGCCAGCGAGCACGGCCTGGCTGAAACCCTTGTTCAAATAGCGGATCGGGGTCCAGTCCACTTCGCCGTGGCGGCCGTTGACGTCGGTGACGAGACGCGCGACATCGTTCTGGAGATTGCCATAGGCCTCGATCGCGCCGCGCGATGGGTTGGCGATCTGAAGCAGCGAGATGCTGCGCGCAAACTGCGGCTGATCCGTCCAGAGCCGGTCGAATGCGCTGATGCGGTTGACGAGACCTTTCGAATAGTCGAGGCGGTCGACGCCGATCGCGAGCCGCTCGCCGTTGAGGCTGCGCCGCAGCCGCGACACATCCGGATGCGATGCCGATTTCGCGGCATAGGCTGCGAACTTCTCCGCATCGATCCCGATCGGGAATACCTCGCAGCGGGTGCGGCCATGCTGGGAGATCGCAACGCCGTCCTCGATGGTGAGGCCAAGCTCGCCGCCGACATAGCCGAGGAAGTTCTGGCAATCCTCATTGGTCTGGAAGCCGAGCAGATCGTAGGCCAGCATCGCCGTGATCAGCTCACGATGATTGGGCACGCCTTGCATTACCGCGGCGACGGGCCACGGCGTATGCAGAAAGAAGCCGATCGGATCGTTGACGCCGAGATCACGCAGTTCCGCACCGAGCGCGAGGAAGTGATAATCCTGCACCCAGAACGCGGTCTTGGTTTTTCGGAAGCGCATCAAGGCGCGCGCCATGAAGGCGTTGACCTCGCGATAGCTGACATAATCTTCGCGGGAGACGCGAATCAGATCGCTGCGCGAATGCAGTGCCGGCCACAGCGCCGAATTGGCGAAGCCTTCGTAATAGCCGCCGTAATGCGCCGCCGGCAGATCCAGCGTCGCAATCGCGCCCGTTCCCAGTGCTTCGATCTCGGCGAATGGCTCCTTCTGATGACCATCACGCACCCGGCCCGAAGATCCCACCCAGATCGCGCCCGAATGTTCCACCACCGGCAACAAGGCCGCCGCGAGGCCGCCCGTCATGGGCTCGTTAGGCTTGCCGCGCGCGACGCGATTCGAAACGACGACTAAGTTCACAGGTCGTCCCCTCCTGTTTCATTCCACCCCGTTTAACTGCCGTTCATCAATATGGTTCCTGATCATCGTTTCAACGAATTGAAACCAAAATCGGGCGCGCGCGTTGGAACTGGTTTCGCTTGTGGGAACCGGGAATTTCACTGCAAAGACAGCTTTTGCGGCGATGTTGCGCGGCACTCATTGCGGCCGCATGGGCGCCATCCCCAGAGCTTCATGTCGGCGGCGTGGCGCTGCCTTGGTTTCACCTTGGATCGAGCAGGCGGGCAAGGAACGCGCGGACGTCGCTCGGGGCGTCGAAATGGCCGTTCACGCCCATGGCACGGCGGCCGACCGAGAAGGCAAGCCCGTTCATGTCGGGCATGATCGCGAAGACGGTTTCATCGGTGACGTCGTCGCCGATGAAGATCGGACGCCGCCCCTTGAATGGCTCCCGCTTCATCAGTTCACGCACGCCGGTCGCCTTGGTGAATCCGGAATGCTTGATTTCGCAGACGAACTTGCCGGGCAGCACCTCGATGGGCGCATTGGGCAGGTCGGCGCGGATCACCGAGACGGATTCATAGATCGCTTTCTCCGCATGCGGCGCGAGGCGGTAATGCAGAGCGAGCGAATAACCCTTGTCCTCGAGCAGAATGCCCGGGCTGAGCTTGGCGATGGCCGCCAACCGCCGCTTCAACTCCTTGTCCAGCGGCGGCGCGTGCACGGCATCGGCCTCATTGTCGACCGACAGTCGCATCTCGGCACCGTGGCCGGCGACGGCGCGAAACACGTCGGGCGCGAAGATCAGGTCGATGTCGTTGAGCGAGCGGCCGCTGACCAGTGCCAGTGCGCCGGAGGTGCGCTCGGTCAGATGTTTCAACGTTTCCGATAGCCCCGGCGGCACCCACACCTCGCGCGGGGTCGGCATCAGGTCGAGCAGGGTGCCGTCGATGTCGAGCAGAATTGCGGTCTCGTTGAGATGCGGCACGAGCGCATGCGGCACCGGCACCGTTTCGGGCGTGTCGTCGTCGAATACGGTGGGCTGCTGGTCCAACGCCATTTCTGCAAGTTCCGATTTCATCAGTCTACTCCATAAAGGCGAGCGGCCGTGCGATTTGTTCGAGCGATTTGCGCTCCGCCGCAACGGCATAGCGCCACGCCACGATCGCGGCCGCGATCATCAGGGCTGCCCCCAGCAGATAGCCGGCGAACACGCTGGTGCGTGATCCCGTGTCGATCAGCGCGCCGAACAGCGCCGGCCCGATCACGCCGCCGATACCGGTGCCGACCGCATAGAACACCGCGATCGCCAGCGCGCGAACTTCGAGCGGAAAGGTCTCGCTGACGGTGAGATAGGCCGCGCTCGCGGCGGGCGAAGCAAAGAAGAAGATCACCATCCAGGCGACGGTCTGACCCTGCGCGGTGAGCACGCCGATGGAGAACAGATAGCCCGAGATCGCCAGCAGCAGGCCCGACATACCATAGGTGAACATGATCATGGCGCGGCGGCCGAGCGTATCGAACAGCCGGCCGAGCAGCAGCGGCCCGAGGAAATTGCCGGCAGCAAAGGGGAGCAGGTACCAGCCGACGTTTTCGGCACTGATGCCGTAGAAATCGGTCAGCACCAGCGCGAAGGTGAAGAAGATCGCGTTGTAGAAGAACGCCTGCGCGCTCATCAGAACGAGGCCGACCAGCGCGCGCTGCCGGTACATCGAGAACAGCGTGTGCACGACCTCGCGGATCGGCGTGTGGTCGCGCATCTTCAGCCGGATCTTGGGGAAGCGCCCCTCGTTCGTATGGTCGCGTCCGATCACGGAGCGCTCGATCTCGTCGACGATCGCATGAGCCTGATCGGGGCGACCATGGATCATCAGCCAGCGCGGACTTTCCGGAATCCACATTCGCATCAAGAGCACGACGAGACCGATGCTCGCGCCGATGAGATAAGCCAGACGCCAGCCGAGATCGGGCGCGATCACGGCGGGATCGAGCAGCACGATGGCCGCGACCGCACCCATCGCGGCGCCGATCCAGAAGCTGCCGTTGATGACGAGATCGGTCCAGCCGCGATAGCGCGCCGGCACCAGTTCCTGGATGGTCGAGTTGATCGCGGTGTATTCACCGCCGATGCCGGCACCGGTGAGAAAACGAAACAGCGCGTAGCTCGCCACGTTCCACGACAGAGCGGTCGCGGCCGTCGCCGAGAGGTAGAGCGCCAGCGTGATGAAGAACAGCTTCTTGCGGCCGATGCGGTCGGTGAGCCAGCCGAAGCCGAGCGCGCCGAGCACGGCACCGGCGAGATAGGCGGAATTGGCAATGCCGAGATCGAGGTTGGAGAAATGCAGCGACGAACTCTGCTTCAGCGCGCCCGAGAGCGCGCCGGCAAGCGTCACCTCGAGCCCGTCAAGGATCCAGGTGATGCCGAGCGCGAGCACGACGCGGGTGTGAAAGCCGCTCCAGGGCAGCGCGTCGAGGCGCGAGGGAATGCTGGTCTCGACGATGCGATCGGCGGCGGCCGCCGCGACCACAGGAGCATAGTTCGGCGCTGGGCTTTGCTGCAATGCCATCGGGTTGTTGTGTCTGATCAATGGACGTGCCCCCGGCTCACGTGTTGTGGACGGGGTCGATCCGATCATCGGGGTGCGGCATTCCGCCTGCCACCTGCGACAACGTCTGCGGCGAGACCAGGTTCCCACGGGCACGGCCCTTCCTGCCGCTGGTTTCCGATGGGCCGCAAGGAGTTGACGCATGGCTCATGTCAGAAAGACGACACAATCCCGCAAAACGGCCGCGCGCAAGAAGACCAGCGCGAGGCGCCCCACGACGGCGCGCAAGAGCACCAAGCGCGGCGCGCCGAAGCGCTGGTCGCAGCGCGTGACGAAGCAGAGCGACGCGCTCGACCTCAAGCAAGGCGTGTTCAAGCTGACCAGCGCGAAAAAGATCGCGGCCTCGCTGAAGCGCTCGGCCGAGCACAGTTCACGCCGCAAGACCGGTGCTTATCGCTCGGCGCTGTCGATGCTGACCTTCTACATCAACCGCGCCGGCAAGACGCTGCCGAAGACACAACGCGCGCGGCTGGAGAGGGCGAAGGTGGAGCTGAAGCGGGAGTTTGGAAGGGAGTGAGGCCAGGTGGCGCCGCTGTCGTCCCCGACAAGCGAAGCGCAGATCGGGCCCCCCGCGCGAGCGCTTGCGCTCGTCGCGATAGCCACCGGGAGAAGTTTGGCGACGACTCGGAGTTGCCGGCTTGCTCCATAACCGCTCCCTGTGGTTATGGGTCCCGGGTTCGCTTCGCGCCCCGGGACGACAGCAGAGGGTGGCGCAGCGACCTTACGCCGCCCGGATATTCCCCATGAAGCGGTCGAGCTCGGCGCGCAGGCGGGTGCTTTCGGACGACAGCGTCCTGGCCGAATGCAGCACCTCCTCCGAGGCCGAGCCGGTCTCGGCGGCGCCGCGGTTGACCTCGCCGATATCGGTGGCCGCGGTCTGGGTGCCCTGCGCGACGGTCTGGACGCTGCGCGCGATTTCCTGGGTTGCCGCGCCCTGCTGCTCGACGGCGCTCGCGATCGAGGTCGAGATCGACGAGATCTGGCCGATGGTGGCGCCGATCTCCTTGATCGCTGCAACCGATTCGGCCGTGGCGCCCTGCATGCCCGTGATGTGCGAGGAGATCTCGTCGGTGGCCTTCGCGGTCTGGCTCGCCAGCGACTTCACTTCGCTCGCAACCACGGCAAAGCCACGCCCGGCTTCGCCGGCGCGAGCCGCCTCGATGGTGGCGTTGAGCGCCAAAAGGTTGGTCTGCTCGGCAATCGCCGTGATCAGCTTGACCACTTCGCCGATCTGCTGGGCCGCATGCGACAGCTTGCCGATGCGACCGTCGGTCTCCCTGGCCTGAACCACGGCGGCTTCCGCGATGCGGCTGGAATCGCGGACCTGGCGGCCGATCTCCTCGACCGAGGCCGAGAGCTCTTCCGTCGCGGTGGCGACAGACTGCATGTTGGAGGACGCCTGCTCGGAAACGCCCGCGACCTGGCTCGACAGGCTCTGCGTGGTCTCGGCGGTGCGGGTCAGCGTGGAAGCCGCCGATTCCAGCTGCACGGCGGAGGCCGAGACGTTGGAGACGATGGCGCCGACCGCACTCTCGAAATCATCGGCAAATCGGATCAGCTCGGAACGCCGGCTTGCAGCCTGCTCCCGATTCTGGACTTCGCTGGCGGCGGCATCGCGCTCGGCCTTTGCAACGGCCTGAACCTTGAACTCCTCGACCGCGCCGGCCATCTCGCCGATCTCGTCCTTGCGGCCGAGACCCGGCAGCACCACGTCGAAATTACCCGAGGCCAGCTCGCGCATCGCTTTGCACATCGCGATCATCGGGCGCGAGATGCCGTTGCCGAGCATCAGGGCGAGCACGGCGCCGATGGCGAGGCCGCCGAGCGCCAACATCACCATCAGCCGCTCGGTATCCACGATCGTCGCATTGGCGCTGGCTTCGATGCGCTGCTGATCGGCAGTCAGGTCCGACCGCAGCTCGCCCGAGAGCTTGAGGATGCCTGCCGCCGTCTTGGTCATATCGCCGTTCAGCTTGACGATGATCTTCACATTCTCAGACAGCTTGGTGAAGGAGGTGCGGTACTGCTTCAGCAGGTTGCCGATCTCGGTCACGCGGTCGGTGATCTTCTGGTCGTTCGCATAGATCGAGACCAGCAGGGTCTCCAGGAATTTGACTCGCGCGATCACGCCATCGGCGGTCTTCGGCTCCGGCTTGGCTACGAAGGCGCTGACCGAGGTGGAGACCGCCAGATATTGCGAGGTGATGTCCTTGGCCGTGGTCTGGACCGAAGCCAGCCCGGCCAGCGCGGCAGTATCGGCGAGGTCGTCGAACTTGAAGCGGATCTTGTTGCCGACGCTGTTGAGCTCATCGGCCGCGATCTTGTTGTTTTCGCGCGTCAGGGTGATGATTTCGCCGAACACCTTCGTAAAGCGCTGGAACTCGGCCTCGAGCTTGCCGACCTGCTCACGGCGGGCGGCACCGGTCGTGGCGGCCATCGACTTTGCGATCGCGCTCCTCAGATTCTCTTCAGCCGCCTTGGCCGCGGTCTCGTCATCGGCCGCACCCGTCAGGGTATAGGCCCGCGCCAACCCCTGATAGGCGATCAGCTCGCGATCGACGGTCCGGGCGAGGTCGGCTTCCGACACGCTGGTTCGGTAGGAGGCGACGGCGCCCTGGATCCGCTCGAAGCCGAAATAGGCGAAAGCCATACTGACGGCGAGGATGGCTAGCACTGCCACGAAGCCGAGGATGATTTTTGCACGAAAACGCAACGTTGGCAGCTTCGATTGGCGCGACTTCGACGTGACCGACATTCCCCCCACCCCATTCCATTCGCGGAAAACCAGGCGCAGCCCGGAAGCAGCCCGCTTCCTAACTCGTCCGGCACGGTAATTGGCAAAGGATAAGCTGTGGTAAATTTGCGACGCCGCAACTGGCGGTTATATGACGCGTGGGAATTTGTTAAGGGCGCGCTTTCGCGCCCGTCCAAATTGAGCAAGCCTCAATCTCCGCTGTCGTCCCCGACAAGCGAAGCGCAGATCGGGCCCCCCGCGCGAGCGCTTGCGCTCGTCGCGATAGCCACCGGGAGAAGTTTGGCGACGACTCGGAGTTGCCGGCTTGCTCCATAACCGCTCCCTGTGGTTATGGGTCCCGGGTTCGCTTCGCGCCCCGGGACGACAGCAGAGGGTGGCGCAGCGACCTTACGCCGCCCGGATATTCCCCATGAAGCGGTCGAGCTCGGCGCGCAGGCGGGTGCTTTCGGACGACAGCGTCCTGGCCGAATGCAGCACCTCCTCCGAGGCCGAGCCGGTCTCGGCGGCGCCGCGGTTGACCTCGCCGATATCGGTGGCCGCGGTCTGGGTGCCCTGCGCGACGGTCTGGACGCTGCGCGCGATTTCCTGGGTTGCCGCGCCCTGCTGCTCGACGGCGCTCGCGATCGAGGTCGAGATCGACGAGATCTGGCCGATGGTGGCGCCGATCTCCTTGATCGCTGCAACCGATTCGGCCGTGGCGCCCTGCATGCCCGTGATGTGCGAGGAGATCTCGTCGGTGGCCTTCGCGGTCTGGCTCGCCAGCGACTTCACTTCGCTCGCAACCACGGCAAAGCCACGCCCGGCTTCGCCGGCGCGAGCCGCCTCGATGGTGGCGTTGAGCGCCAAAAGGTTGGTCTGCTCGGCAATCGCCGTGATCAGCTTGACCACTTCGCCGATCTGCTGGGCCGCATGCGACAGCTTGCCGATGCGACCGTCGGTCTCCCTGGCCTGAACCACGGCGGCTTCCGCGATGCGGCTGGAATCGCGGACCTGGCGGCCGATCTCCTCGACCGAGGCCGAGAGCTCTTCCGTCGCGGTGGCGACAGACTGCATGTTGGAGGACGCCTGCTCGGAAACGCCCGCGACCTGGCTCGACAGGCTCTGCGTGGTCTCGGCGGTGCGGGTCAGCGTGGAAGCCGCCGATTCCAGCTGCACGGCGGAGGCCGAGACGTTGGAGACGATGGCGCCGACCGCACTCTCGAAATCATCGGCAAATCGGATCAGCTCGGAACGCCGGCTTGCAGCCTGCTCCCGATTCTGGACTTCGCTGGCGGCGGCATCGCGCTCGGCCTTTGCAACGGCCTGAACCTTGAACTCCTCGACCGCGCCGGCCATCTCGCCGATCTCGTCCTTGCGGCCGAGACCCGGCAGCACCACGTCGAAATTGCCCGAGGCCAGCTCGCGCATCGCCTTGCACATCGCGATCATCGGACGCGAGATGCCGGTGCCGAGTAGGAAGGCGAGAACCGCACCAAGCAGCGTACCGCCAATGGCGAGGATCAGAACCAGGTGCTCGGTCCGCCCGATGGTCGCTTCCGACTCCGACTCCAGCCGTTGCTGTTCGGCGACAAGGTCCGCCTTCATGGCGGTCGCTCCTTGCAGGATCGCGCCGGCCGAGCCGCTCATCGCGGTGACGAGGTCGTCGACCAACTTGGCTTGCGCAATCAGCTTCTCCAGCGCTTCGCGATAGGCTGTAAGAAACGCCTTGGCCTCCTTCAGGCCGGCGACGATCTTGTCGTCCATGGAATAGACCGCGCCGAGCGAGTTCTCGACGAACTTCAGTCGCGCCATCGCACTTGCGCCAACGGCCTGGTCGGAGTTGAGGATGAAATTGCTCGCGGCCGCACTCGCGGTCTGGAATTGGGCGTTGACTTGCTTGGTGCCGAATTCGATCGCCTGCGCCTCGGAGTCCGAGGCGTTGTTGCCGACGTCGTCCAGCTTGTATTTCAGGAGGTTGGCGTTGCGCTGAAGCTGATTCTGGACCAGAAGCGCGCTGTCGCGCTTGGCCTGCAGGATCTTGGCGAAGGTCGCGGAGAAGTTGGAAAATTCCTTGGCGAGCTTGTTGAGGCTCTCCAGCCGCGCCGGCTGCTTGGCATTCTTGATCGCCTGATCGATGGCATTCCTCAGGCTGGCCTCGGCGTCCAGCGCCGCCTTGGCGTCGTCGTCCTTCCCGGTCACCACGAAGTAACGGGCGGCCGAGCGATAGCCGAGCAGTTCGCGATCGATGTTGCGGGCAAGATCGGCCTCCGAGACGCTGCTCCGGTAGGATCCGACGCCTTCCGAAACGCGCTCGAAGCCGAAATAGGAGAAGGCCATGCTGCCGGCGGAGATCGCCAGCACGACGGCAAAGCCGAGGATGATCTTGGCGCGGAACCTGAGCGTGGGAAATATTGTGCGCTTTGACGGCGACGCGATACGCCCGGACATTCCCACCCCCATTATTTATTCCAAACAGCCGCGATCCGAAGGCGCCCCGCCTCCCCGACCGGATGCGCAAAACTAAGGCAGAAACGTCAAGGGGCGGTAAATTCGTCCTATCTCAGCGCGCGCCGGCTTCTTGGCCAAAGGCCCACCGAATGGGGCACCGGCTGGCATCCCACGCAAGCAGTGCACCTTAATAATGAGAATATGCTGGGGATCGCCCTCGCCCCCGCCTCAGCCGCCGAGCCGCGGACGCCGACTCGCAGAGCCATTGTGTCCCCGGCAGGATCAATGACTTTTCCATGACGTGGGCGACCAAAATCCTAGTTGCAAAGTTCCGGGTCGCTGTCTCTAATTAGAAGCAATCAAAATCAATCCCGGGAGGACCACACCGTGTCTACAGTCAAACTGACAGTGAACGGCAAGGCCGTTGCTGTCGACGTCGAGGACCGCACGCTGCTGGTCCACGTTTTGCGCGATCACCTCAACCTCACGGGGACCCATGTCGGCTGCGACACCAGCCAGTGCGGCGCCTGTGTCGTGCATATGGACGGAAGGGCGGTGAAATCCTGCACCATGCTGGCAGGGCAGGCCGACGGCGCCAGCGTCACCACCATCGAGGGCATCGCCAAGGGAGACGAACTGCACCCGATGCAGGCCGCTTTCCGCGACAATCATGGCCTTCAATGCGGCTACTGCACGCCGGGCATGATCATGTCGGCGATCGACATCGTGCATCGTCATGGCGGCCAGCTCGACGAGGCCACCGTCCGCAGCGAGCTGGAAGGCAATATCTGCCGCTGCACCGGTTACCATAACATCGTCAAAGCCGTGCTGGACGCAGCCGGACGCATGAAGGTCTCGCAGGCGGCCGAATAAAGCGGCGCGCCTCGAACGAACAAAATCACCGCTGCCGCTCTCGAAGGAAGGCGCAGCCATAAAATTTCCGGTCGGGAGGACCAGCCATGGGTGTTGAAGGCATCGGCGCGCGGGTCGTGCGCAAGGAAGACAAGCGTTTCATTACCGGCAAGGGCCGCTACGTCGACGACATCAAACTGCTGGGCATGACCCATGCCCATTTCGTCCGCAGCCCGCACGCCCACGCGATGGTGAAGGGGATCGATTCCTCCGCCGCGCTGAAGATGCCGGGCGTGGTCGCCGTGCTCACGGGCCAACAGATCGTCGACGACAAGGTCGGCAACCTCATTTGCGGCTGGGCCATCACCTCCAAGGACGGCAGCCCGATGAAGATGGGCGCATGGCCGGCAATGGCGCCGGAAACGGTGCGCTTCGTCGGTCAGGCCGTCGCGGTCGTGATCGCCGACAGCAAGAATCTGGCGCGCGATGCGGCGGAAGCCGTCGTCGTCAGTTACGAGGAACTTCCCGCGGTCGCCGACATCCACGCCGCGATCAAATCAGGCGCGCCGCAGCTTCATCCCGAGGCTCCCGGCAACCAGGTCTATGACTGGGTGATCGGCGATGAGGGCGCCGCCGATGCTGCCTTCGCCAAGGCCGCCAACGTCGTCAAGCTCGACGTCACCAACAACCGCCTCGCCCCCAACGCGATGGAGCCGCGCGCGGCGATCGCCGATTACGACGCTGCGGAAGAGCATTTCACGCTCTATACGACCTCGCAGAACCCGCACGTCGCCCGCCTCGTGCTGTCGGCGTTCTACAACATCGCCCCCGAGCACAAGCTGCGCGTCATCGCGCCCGACGTCGGTGGCGGCTTCGGCTCCAAGATCTTCATCTATCCCGAAGAGATGGTGGCGCTGTGGGCCTCCAAGAAGATCGGCCGTCCCGTGAAATGGACTGGCGACCGCACCGAGGCCTTCCTCACCGACGCGCATGGCCGCGACCATGTAACCCATGCCGAGATGGCGTTCGACGCCAGCAACAAGATCACCGGCCTCAAGGTGAAGACCTACGCCAATTTCGGCGCCTACATGTCGCTGTTCTCGTCGTCGGTGCCGACCTATCTCTATGCGACGCTGCTGTCGGGCCAGTACAACATCCCGGCGATCCATGCCGAGGTGGTCGGGGTCTACACCAACACCACGCCGGTCGACGCCTATCGCGGCGCGGGCCGCCCTGAGGCGAGCTATCTGATCGAACGTTTGATGGAGACGGCCGCACGGCAGCTCAAGGTCGATCCGGCCCAGCTGCGCCGGACCAACTTCATCACCCAGTTCCCGCATCAGACGCCCGTCATCATGGCTTACGACACCGGCGACTTCAACGCCTCGCTCGACGCGGCGATGAAGGCGATCGACTATGCCGGCTTCCCCGCCCGCAAGGCCAAGGCGAAAGCCGACGGCAAGCTGCGCGGCATCGGCGTGTCCTGCTACATCGAGGCCTGCGGCATCGCGCCGTCGAAGGCGGTCGGCAGCCTGGGTGCCGGCGTGGGCCTGTGGGAATCGGCCGAGGTGCGCGTCAACCCGGTCGGAACCATCGAGATCCTCACGGGCTCGCACAGTCACGGTCAGGGTCACGAGACCACATTCTGCCAGCTGGTCGCGGAGCGCCTCGGCGTTCCCATCAGCCAGGTCTCGATCGTCCATGGCGACACCGACAAGGTGCAGTTCGGCATGGGCACCTACGGCTCGCGCTCGGCGGCCGTCGGCCTCACCGCGATCCTGAAGGCGATGGAGAAGATGGAATCCAAGGCCAAGAAGATTGCGGCGCATGCGCTGGAAGCTTCCGAGGCCGACATCGTCATCGAGAACGGTGAGTTCAAGGTCACCGGTACCGACAAGGCGATTGCCCTGCCGATGGTCGCGCTCGCGGCCTATACCGCGCATAATCTGCCTGACGGGATGGAGCCGGGTCTGAAGGAAAGCGCCTTCTACGATCCGACCAACTTCACCTTCCCGGCCGGCACCTATATCTGCGAGCTCGAGGTCGATCCCGGCACCGGCAAGACCTCCTTCGTCAACTTCGTCGCGGCCGACGATTTCGGCCGGCTGATCAACCCGATGATCGTCGAGGGCCAGGTCCATGGCGGCCTTGTTCAAGGCATCGGGCAGGCGCTGCTCGAGCATGCGATCTACGATGCCAGCGGCCAGCCGGTCACGGCCTCGTTCATGGACTACGCGATGCCGCGCGCCGACGATGTGCCCTCCTTCAACCTCTCCCACACCACGACGCTGTGCCCGGGCAATCCCTTGGGCATCAAGGGTTGCGGTGAGGCTGGCGCGATCGGCGCCTCTGCAGCCGTGATCAACGCGATCACGGATGCGATCGGCAAGAACAATCTGGAAATGCCCGCAACCCCCGACCGGGTGTGGCGCACGATCCACGCGGCTTGAGAGGGAGCAACGAAGATGTACCAGACCAAATATCATCGCGCTTCCTCGGTCGACGAAGCCGTCAGCCTGTTCGGCAAGAGCAGCGAGGCGAAGTTTCTGGCCGGCGGCCAGACGCTGCTGCCGGTGATGAAGCAGCGGCTCGCCAGCCCGTCGGACGTCATCGACCTCGGCAAGATCAAGGAGCTGCAGGGCGTCGAATTGTCGGGCGATACGCTGACCATCAAGGCCGCCACGACCTATTACGACATCATGACGAATGCCGATGTGAAGAAGGCGATTCCCGCGATCGCTCATCTCACCTCGGTGCTCGGCGACCCTGCCGTGCGCTATCGCGGCACGATCGGCGGCTCGATCGCCAACAACGATCCCGCCGCGGATTTCCCCGCTGCGTTGCTCGCACTCGGCGCCACCGTGAAGACCAACAAGCGGTCGATCTCGGCCGAGGACTTCTTCCAGGGCCTGTTCACCACGGCGCTCGAAGACGGCGAGATCATCACGGCCGTGTCGTTCCCGGTGCCGGCGAAGGCAGGCTATGAGAAGATGCGTCACCCCGCCTCGCGTTTCGCCCTGACCGGCGTGTTCGTGGCGCAGACCAAATCGGGTGAGGTTCGGGTGGCCGCCACAGGGGCCTCGCAGAGCGGCGTGATGCGGGTGCCCGCGATCGAAGCCGCGCTGAAGGCCAACTGGTCGCCATCGGCGATCGACAGCGTCAGCATTTCGGCGAACGGCTTGCTGGCCGACATCCACGGCACGGCGGAATATCGCGCCAACCTCGTCAAGGTGATGGCGCAGCGCGCGGTGACTGCTGCGGGCTGACAAGACCGCTCCAGCGCCTCAACACAAATTTTCCGCGGCGCGCACTTCGGTGCGCGCCGTTTTATTTTGGCCCTGCGGCATGAAAACCGCTTGCCTCGCTAGCGTGAAGGCGAGAAAAGTTAATCAGTCAATTAACTCGCCCCAAAGAGCAATGTCAGAGGTGATTGCCGCGCCACCGGCACCCGCCCCGCGACCCGAGGAAACAACAACGTGCTCGACAAACCAGCCCAAGAAAAATCAGACGGCTCCACCGTCCGCAGCTTCGGCCCGCTCTCGGGCTTCCGCATCGTCGAATTCGCCGGCATCGGCCCGGGCCCGTTCGCCTGCATGATGCTGGCCGACATGGGCGCCGACGTCGTCACGCTCGACCGCGTCGGCGCGAAGAAGAACATGAAGTCGGTGGCGGGCCGCGGCCGCAAGGTGATCGAGCTCGACCTCAAGGACAAGGCGGCAATCGCGCAAGCGCTGGACCTGCTCGCGAGCGCCGATGCGCTGGTCGAAGGTTTTCGTCCCGGCGTGATGGAGCGGCTCGGCCTCGGGCCGGACGTCGTGCTCGCGCGCAACCCCAAGCTGGTCTACGGCCGCATGACCGGCTGGGGCCAGGAAGGCCCGCTTGCCAACGCGGCCGGTCACGACATCAACTACATCTCCATCACCGGCGCGCTCGCCGCGATCGGCACGAAGGAAGCACCGGTGCCGCCGCTCAACCTGGTCGGCGATTTCGGCGGCGGCGCACTCTATCTCGTCGTCGGTGTGCTCGCAGCGCTTTTGGAAGCCTCGAAGTCCGGCAAGGGCCAGGTCGTCGACGCCGCGATGTGCGACGGTGCGGCCTCGCTGATGTCGTTCTTCTTCGACATGACCACGATGGGACGCTGGACCGAAGGCCGCAACCAGAACTTCCTCGACGGCGGCGCGCATTTCTATGGCGTCTACGAATGCGCCTGCGGCCATTTCGTCTCGGTCGGCTCGATCGAGCCCCAGTTCTACGCCCTGCTGCGCGAGCACGCGGGCCTGACCGACGCCGACTTCGACGCGCAGATGAACCCCAAGGCCTGGCCGGCGCTGAAAGAGAAGCTGAAGGCCGTGTTCAAGAGCAAGACGCGCGAGGACTGGTGCAAGATCATGGAAGGCACCGACATCTGCTTCGCGCCGGTACTGACCATGTCGGAGGCCACGCAGCATCCGCACATGGTCGCGCGCAACGTTTTCGTCGAACGCCACGGCGTGAAACAGCCCGCACCGGCGCCGCGTTTCTCGCGCACGCCGTCGGCGGTACGTGAGCCGGAAGGTGCGGAGATTGGCGCTTTGACCGCTGCGTGGAAGGCTGCGAAGTAGTCCCACGCGCTAATCCGTAGGGTGGGCAAAGGCGCTGTTGCGCCGTGCCCACGTTCTCCCCGCAATTTGATAAAGGTGGTGGGCACGCTTACGCTTTGCCTACCCTACGGCAGTGTGCTTGACGGCCTACGCCGCATCCACCTTCAACACCCCGCGGCGGATCTGATCCTCCTCGATCGATTCGAACAGGGCCTTGAAATTGCCCTCGCCGAATCCGTCGTCGCCCTTGCGCTGGATGAACTCGAAGAAGATCGGACCGATGGCGTTGGCCGAGAAGATCTGGAGCAGCACCTTGGTCTGGCCGCCCTCGACCACGCCTTCGCCGTCGATCAGGATGCCGTTCCTCTGGAGACGTGCGAGATCCTCGCCATGCTTGGGCAGGCGCGTATCGATCTTCTCGAAATAGGTATTTGGCGGCGCCGGCATGAACGGCAGGCCGGCGTCACGCAGGCCTTCGATGGTGCGGTAGATGTCGCGGCAGCCGCAGGCGATGTGCTGGATGCCCTCGCCGCGATAGGTCTTCAGATATTCCTCGATCTGGCCGGAATCGCCGGCGTCCTCGTTGATCGGAATGCGGATCTTGCCGTCCGGGCTGGTCAGCGCGCGCGAGAACAGGCCGGAGGCGCGGCCCTCGATGTCGAAGAAGCGGATTTGGCGGAAGTTGAACAGCTTTTCATAGAAGCCGGCCCATACATCCATGCGGCCGCGATGGACGTTGTGGGTGAGGTGGTCGAGATAGAATAGGCCGGCGCCGACCGGCCGCGGATCGCGCGCCCCAAGCCACTCGAATTCGGCATCATAGGCCGAGCCCTTGGCGCCGTAGCGATCGACCAGATAGAGCAGGCTGCCGCCGATGCCCTTGATCGCGGGCACGTCGAGCGTCTTCTGTGCGGATGATACGTCCGCCGGCTCCGCACCGAGCGAAATCGCCCGGTCATAAGCCGCCCTCGCATCGACGACGCGGAACGCCATCGAGGGGGCGCAAGGCCCGTGCGCGGCGACGAAGTCGTAGCCGTGGGTGCCTGGCTCCTCGTTGACGAGATAGTTGATGTCGCCCTGGCGATAGACCGTGATTGTCTTGGTCTTGTGGCGCGCAACGGGCGCATAGCCCATCAACTTGAACAGCGCGTGCAACTCGCCCGGGTTGGGATGCGCATATTCGACGAACTCGAACCCGTCGGTGCCCATCGGATTGTCGGCGCTAATAGTGGCCGGCGGTGCATCGTGCGGAAACGGTCCCATGGTGTTCTCCCTGTTGCTGGGAGGAACTATCCTTCATGGGGGCTGCAATGAGCGTGCAAACGGGACGGAATTTGGCTATCATATGCACGATCCGTGCATGAAATGGACAAACGACGCATGATTTCGGTTGACGCCTTCGACCTTAAGATCCTGGGTGCCCTCCAGGACGATGGCCGCCTCACCAACCAGGAACTCGCCGACCTCGCCGGGCTCTCGGCCTCGCAATGCTCGCGCCGGCGCATGCGGTTGGAGGAGGAGAAGGTGATCGCGGGCTATCACGCCGATCTCTCCAGCGAGGCGCTCGGCTTCGGCGTGATCGCCTTCATCCAGGTCGGACTTGCGACTCACTCGCCGGATAATTCGAAGCGGTTTCGCGCGCTCGTTGGCCGCATCGACGAGATCCAGGAGGCCTATTCGCTCACCGGCGACGCCGATTACGTGCTGAAGGCCGTGCTGCGCGATCTCAAGGGCCTCTCCAACCTCGTCAACGACGTGCTGATGCCGCACCAGAGCGTCGCGCATGTGCGCTCCTCGATCGTGCTGGATAGGCTGAAAGAGAGTTCGCGGCTGCCGCTCAAGGAGATCAAGGCCGGCTGAAATCGAGGGAAATGCGGCATTCGCGCAGCCCAGGCGATCTGCGATGATCCGGTCCAATCCGGAGATTCTGCCCATGGCCCTCCAGCTTCGACCGAACTGCGAATATTGCGACCGCGACCTGCCGCCTGATGCGATAGATGCGCGGATCTGCTCATATGAATGCACGTTCTGTGCGGACTGCGTCGATACGAAGCTCTCCAATGTCTGCCCGAATTGCGGCGGCGGCTTTGCCCCGCGCCCGATCCGTCCCACGCAGGAATGGCGGCCGGGCGTCTGCACGACCAGGCAGGTTCCGTCCGACAAGCGGGTGCATTTGAAGTACAGCGTGGAGGATGTAGCTGCGCATTGCGCGCGGATACGCGATGTGCCGCCGGAGAAGCGATAGGTCTCGTAGCAACCATTAAATGGCGGCGGTGTTTTGAGCCGTACGGATCGCCTGCGCCTGCCATGATGACGCCGTGCTCGCGTCCGTCAAGGCGTGGCCTGGCGGCAGATCGGGT
>NZ_JALBHA010000579.1:0-3745 GCF_023006445.1 Bradyrhizobium sp. SHOUNA76 | reverse complement strand
CGTCGGCCGGCATGGCGAGCGCGCCGGCGATGCCGGCGGTGGAAGCTCCGATGAGATGGCGGCGATTGAGGTCCATGACGCGTCCTCCGGCGGACGCGGGCGTCCGCGCGGATTAGGTAGCGCAGCGGGGCCGGGGTCGTGAGGTTTGTTCGCGGTAGGGTTAAATGTTTACGCAGAAGGCGGTGCCGTAGGGTGAGCAAAGCGAAGCGTGCCCCCGATTTGAAGGCAGATGGAACGAGATGGTGGGCACGGCGCAAGCGCGCCTTTGCCCACCCTACGAAACCTGCGTGTTCCGCGCCTTCCTTGCCAGCCCCACCATCTCCATCAGCATGGCTTCCCCCGCATCCACCAGCTCCTCCAGCGTGATGCGCGGCGCCCCCTTGCGGCGCACCGCGCCGCTGCGTGCGAGCAGGGGGATATGGATGAACGCCGCAAGCTGCGGACCACCCGCCCTCACGTTCTCGATCGCGCGCCAGCTCAAGTAGTTGCAGAGATAGGCGCCGGCATCGCGCGAAGGTCGTGCATCGATGCCGGTCAGGCGCGCGGCGCGCAATAGTCTTGCCGTGTGCGGGCCGAACGTCATTGCGTCCGCATGGCCGGCAATGCCGCGCTTGCTGGAGCGGGTGTTGGCGGCATCGGGCCAGAGCATGGTGACGGCGTTGCGCGCGCGGGTCTCGATCCGCAGGTAAGGCGTGCGCGCAGCGAGACCGAACATCAGAAGCGCATCCGGCCTCATTTTCGCGAGCACCTCCGGCAATTGCCGGTCGACCGCAGCGTAGGTGACCGGGAAGATGTGGCTGGAGATCGCGACATCATCGAGCGCCGGACGGCGCAGTTGCGCCAGCCGCGCGACCAGCGGCTGGGTCGGATTATAGGGCGCGCCGGGAAACGGCCCGAAGCCGGTGAGGAGAATGCGGAGTCTTTCGCTCATTGCAGCAACTCCAACATCTGCTCGGCGGCAAGGGCCGGCGTGAGATGGCCGTCGGCGACTTCCGCCTCGATCTTCCGGACTTTCGTCCGCACCGACGCCTCGCTGCGCAATCGCGCCAGCATCCGCTGCTCCAGCATCGACCACATCCACTTCACCTGCTGCTCGCGCCGACGCGCGGCGAAGTCGCCGGAGGCGTTCATCGCCTTGCGGTGATCCAAAACCTTCTGCCAGATTTTCGCGATGCCATCGCCGGTCAGCGCCGAATAGGTCTCGACCGGCGGATGCCAATGCTCGGACCGCGGGCTGAGGATGTGCAGCGCGCCGCGATAATCGGCGGCGGTGATCTTGGCGCGCTTGAGGTTGTCGCCGTCGGCCTTGTTGATCGCGATCATGTCGGCGAGCTCGACCAGGCCCTTCTTGATGCCTTGCAGTTCATCGCCGCCGCCGGGCAGCATCAGGGCCAGGAAGAAATCGGTCATGTCGCAGACCGCGGTCTCGGACTGGCCGATGCCGACGGTCTCGACTAGCACGACATCGAAGCCGGCGGCTTCGCACAAGAGCATGGCCTCGCGCGTCTTGGCCGCAACGCCGCCGAGCGTGCCCGAGGACGGTGAGGGACGGATGAACGCATCATTGGACGCGGACAGCCGCGCCATCCGCGTCTTGTCGCCCAGGATCGAGCCGCCGCTGCGCGCCGAGGACGGGTCGACCGCGAGCACGGCGACCTTGTTGCCCTGTTCGATGAGGTAAGTGCCAAGCGCATCGATGGTGGTGGATTTGCCGACGCCCGGCGATCCCGTGATACCGACGCGAAACGCCTTGCCGGTGTCGGGCAGCAGCAACTGCACCAGCTCGCGCGCCAGCGCCTGATGGTCGCCGCGCCGGCTCTCCACCAGCGTGATGGCTCGGGCGAGAGCGGCGCGACTGCCGGCGCGAAGCTCCTTGGCGAGGGTCTTGATGTCGAGCGAGGCCTTCTTCTCAGTCATGCCCTGCTTTACAACGCCGAGGCGAGGCAGGCGAGGCCCGCCCGCCCGATATCACCGGGATGCTGCCGCCGCCGTCTGCGGCTGTTTCACCTTGCGCCACACCCACACCATCACCGGCCACAGCAGGGCGCCGATCGCCATGGCGGCGAGGATGGCTGCGACCGGACGTTCGAAGAACGGCAGGATGCTTCCGTCCGACTTGATCAGCGAGGTGACAAAGGCCTGCTCAACCATGGTGCCCATGACGATGCCGAGCACCATGGCGGCGACGGGATAGCCGTTCGCCTCCATGACATAGCCGATCACGCCGAAGGCGGCGACGGTGACGACGCCGAACATGTTGTTGCCGATTGCGAACGAGCCGACCGCGCAGCACAGCATGATGATCGGCATCACGGTCGAGCGCGGCGCCAGCAGGATATAGGCCGCGACCCGGATCATGGCGATGCCGAGCGGGATCATCATGATGTTCGCGATGATGAACATCAAATAGATCGCGTACATGCTCGACGCCTTCTCGGTGAACAGCGTCGGGCCCGGATTGAGGCCCTTCATGTAGAGCACGCCGATCGCGATCGCGGCGATGGTGTCGCCGGGGATGCCGAACAGCAACGAGGGCACCCAGCCCGAGGCGATGCTGGCATTGTTGCTGGCGCCGGCCTCGACCAGGCCCTCGACATGGCCGGTGCCGAACTTTTCAGGCTCCTTGGAGAAGCGTTTCGACATCGCATAGGAGACCCAGGCGGCCATGTCGGCACCGGCACCCGGCAGCACGCCGATGATGATGCCGACGATGTTCCCGCGGGTCATCTGCCAGTGATACATCTTGGTCAGCTTCCACTGGCCGGCCATGATGCTTCCGAATTTTCGTCGCGGCAGCGGCGGCGGCTCGGGTGTCAGCATCGCGCGCATCACCTGCGCCACCGCGAACACGCCGACCAGCGCCGGGATCGGCTCGATGCCGCCAAAGAGATCGGTGAGGCCGAAGGTGAAGCGCGGGATGCCGCCGGGATTCTCGATGCCGACGCAGGAGACGAGCAAGCCGAGGAACATGCCGGCGATCGCCTTCACCGGCGAGGAGCGTGCGACCAAGGTGGCGCACATCAGGCCGAGCAGCGCCAGCCAGAAATATTCGTAGGTCGAGAACGACAGCGCGATCTCGGCAAGGGGCGGCGCCAGGATCATCAGCGACAGCACGCCGGCGATGCCGCCGACGGCGGAGAACCAGACGCCGGCCCCGAGCGCGAGCTCGGCCTGGCCCTTGCGGGTCATGGCATAGGCCTCGTCGGCATAGGCGGCGGAGGCGGGCGTGCCGGGAATGCGCAGCAATGCGCCCGGAATGTCACCGGAGAAGATCGCCATCGAGGACGCCGCGACGATGGTCGCGATGGCCGCGATCGGCGACAGATAGAAGGTGACGGGGACGAGCAGGGCGGTCGCCATCGTTGCCGACAGGCCGGGCAGCGAGCCGATCACGAGCCCGTACACGGAGGCTGCGAACATCGCGATGATGACCTCCCAGGTGGAGATCAGCGCGAATGCTTCAATCAGGGTCTTGAGCATGGGGGGATTACCAGGGCGTCGGCAGCAGGCCGGCAGGAAGCGGCACACGCAGCAGCTTGCCGAAGATGAGGTGGATGGCGAACGGCGACAGCGCGGCAAGCGGCAGCGCCAGCTTCCACTTCGCGCCGAGCGCGGTGGAGGTTACGTAGACCATGATCGCCGCAGTGATGATGAAGCCGAGCCGGTCGGCGGCGGCAACGTAGAACAGCAGCAGCGCCGGCGGCAGCAGGGCGCGCAGGCCGTAGAGCTTGCCCTGCGGCGGTGG
>NZ_JALBHA010000578.1:0-3750 GCF_023006445.1 Bradyrhizobium sp. SHOUNA76 | reverse complement strand
CCCTTCGCCGAAGACTATTTCTGAGCGCGATCGGGTTCTCGAGATATATCTTCCGGCCTTTGTCCGCACCGCCTGCCGGCGATGCAACACGCCAGCCTCAATCGATCGAATTCGCCCGCCGCACCCGCGTCGATCTCGTGCTGTTCGCGCTGCCGATCTCGGCGGAGACGCGCATCCTGGAGATGCTGAAGAAGCTCTGGGTGCTGCCGGTCGACATCCGCCTCTCCGCGCACACCAACAAGCTGCGCTTCCGGCCCCGCTCCTATTCCTATCTCGGCGAGGTGCCGACGCTCGACGTGTTCGAGGCGCCGATCACGGACTGGGATCTGGTGATGAAATGGCTGTTCGACCGCGTCGTCGGCAGCCTCGCCCTGCTCGCGGCCCTGCCGGTGATGGGCCTCGTCGCGCTCGCGGTGAGGCTCGACAGCCCCGGCCCGGTGCTGTTCCGCCAGAAGCGCTTCGGCTTCAACAACGAGCGCATCGACGTCTATAAATTCCGCTCGATGTACCATCACCAGGCCGATCCGACGGCCTCGAAGGTGGTGACCAAGAACGATCCGCGCGTCACCCGCGTCGGCCGCTTCATCCGCAAGACCAGCCTCGACGAGCTGCCGCAGCTCTTCAACGTGGTTTTTGCCGGCAATCTCTCGCTGGTCGGTCCGCGTCCGCACGCGGTGCAGGGCAAGCTGCAGAGCCGGCTGTTCGACGAAGCCGTCGACGGCTATTTCGCCCGCCATCGCGTCAAGCCCGGCATCACCGGCTGGGCCCAGATCAACGGCTGGCGCGGCGAGATCGACAACGAAGAGAAGATCCAGAAGCGCGTCGAGTTCGATCTCTATTACATCGAGAACTGGTCGGTGCTGTTCGACCTCTACATTCTCCTGAAGACGCCGATCTCGCTGCTGACCAAGAACGAGAACGCGTATTGAGTTGATTCTCTGTCATGCCCCGGTCGAGCCGGGCGATGACAGCGGTGTTTGTGGCGTACAGTTGCGTGAGCGTGTGATGGCGTATGCGGCGACAGCCGGTGGAATGAACGTGGCCGCACCGGCTGCGCCCGGCGTGCTGGCGCTGCAGCGCGCGCTGGTGTGGCTGGTCGGCGCCTCCGGCGCGGTCGTCTTCATCGAGCCGAGCCCCTACGAGATCATGACGCTGCTCGCGGCGGTGATATTCTTCGCCACCGGCCTGCGCTTGCGGCTCGCGCTGATGCCGCTGGTTGCCCTGCTGGTCCTGCTCAATGTCGGCTACACGATCAGCGCGATCCCGCTGTTCGACAAGTCCGAGGTGGTGAGCTGGATCGCGACCTCCTGGTACATGGCGGTGACCGTGGTGTTCTTCGCCATGGTCATGTCCGAGGATACACTGGCCCGGCTCGACATGCTCCGCCGCGGCCTCGTGATCGGCGCGATGGTCGCCTCGGTGCTGGCGGTCGCCGGCTATTTCCACCTGGTTCCCGGCGGCAACGACCTCCTCACGCTCTACGGGCGCGCGCGCGGTACGTTCAAGGACCCGAACGTGCTCGGCGCCTTCCTGATCCTGCCGGCGCTGTTTGCGCTTCAGAGCGTGGTTTCGGACAAGCTCGGCAAGGCCTTCCGCAACGTCTTCGCCTTCGGCATCATGTCGCTGGCGATCCTGCTCGCCTTCTCGCGCGCCGCCTGGGGCGGGCTGGTGCTGACCTCCGCCTTCATGCTGGCGCTGATGGTGCTGACCAGCCGCACCAACGCGCAGCGCTCGCGCATCATCATCATGGCGATCGTCGCCGCGGTGCTGGGGCTGGCGCTGATCGCGGTGCTGCTGTCGTTCGATTCCACCGCCGAGATGTTCAAGCAGCGCGCGAGCTTCGACCAGAGCTACGACGAAGGCCGCTTCGGCCGCTTCGGCCGGCACATCCTCGGCGCGGAAATGGCGCTCGATCTGCCGTTTGGCATCGGTCCCTTGCAATTCCACCGGTTCTTCCCCGAGGACACCCACAACTCCTACCTCAATGCCTTCATGTCCGGCGGCTGGCTGGCCGGCGTGTGCTATCCCGCGCTGGTCTTCACCACCGTCATCATGGGCTTCCGGCACGTCTTCGTCCGTGTGCCCTGGCAGCGTGCTTATCTCGCCGTGTTCGCCGCGTTCGTCGGCACCGTCGGCGAAAGCTTCGTGATCGACACCGACCACTGGCGCCACTTCTGGATGATGCTGGGCGTGATGTGGGGCATGATCGCGGCCGCACAGATCTACAAGATCAGGGCTGGCGAGGACGCGTCTTCAGCTTGAGAGCGGGACGCTTCTCCGGCGGCGTGTCGAGCAGGCCCTTCAGTGCCTCCGTCGCCGCGAGCACGCCCTTGTAGCCCTCATTCGCGAAACGCAGCAGCAGCCGCAGTTCCTCGTCGGAATAGCCAACGAAGACCTTCTCCATCGCCTGCTGCATCGGCACGTAAAACTGGCCGATCCTCATGGCCGCCTCCGGCACGACCGCGATGAAAACCTTGCGGCGGTCTTTCTCGTCGCGTTCACGGCGGACCAGGCCGGCCTTTTCGAGCCGGTCGACCACGCCGGTGATGGCGCCCGTCGTAAGGCCCGTGACCTCGGCGAGCCTCCCTGCGGTGACGCGGCCCTCGAGATACAGGATGTCCATGCATTCGAGGTCGGAGTTGGCAATTCCGGCAACGTTGGCAACGGTTTGCCCGTAGAGCACGCCCTGCGCGGACGACCTGCGCATCGCCTCCTCGAGCTCCTGCAACAGCGCCGTACGCGCCTTCGTCCTTGACAAGGTCGGCCTCATATCTTAGGCGATATATATCTTAGTCACTAAGAGATTTAGCGACCGTAATTTCTCCTAGCACCACGGAAACGTCCGGAGCAAGCCCATGTCCTATCGTCCCCGCAAGGCGCTGATCATCGGCGCCGGCATTGCCGGACCCGTGGCCGCGATCCTGCTGCGCCGCGCCGGCATCGAGTCCGCGATCTACGAGGCCTGGCCCTACTCCAAGGGCATCGGCGGCGGGCTTCAGATCGCTCCGAACGGCATGCATGTGATGGACGAGATCGGGCTGGCGAACGAGTTGATCAGCTGCGGCTCGGTTGCGGAGTCCTTCGACTTCTATTCGCAAGGCGGCGAACGGCTCGGCTCGATCAACCGCGACATGGCGCGGCGCTTCGGCCAGCCGGCGGTCAACATGTCCCGCGCCACGCTGAACGAGATCCTGATCGACAAGGCCTGGTGCGCCTGCGTCTCGCTCTATTTCGAGAAGCGCCTGATCAAGGTCGAGGACCGCGGCGACCAACCGATCATCGCCTATTTCGCCGATGGCACCACCGCCGAGGGCGACTTCCTGATCGGCGCCGACGGCGTGCACTCGGTCGCGCGCCGCCAAGTGGTGCCGGACGGACCGCAGCCGTTCGACACGGGTCTGATCGGCTTCGGCGGCTTCGTCCCGCACGCCGTGCTCGACGGCAGATCGATCGGCCGGCACGTCGAGACCACATTCGGCCAGAGCGGCTTCTTCGGCTACGGCTATTGCAGCCCGGATCCCAACGATGGCGTGATGTGGTGGAGCACGCAGCCCGCGCACGGCATGGACGCGGCGATGTTTCGCGCGCTCGACCCGGCGACGCTGAAGCAGCATCTGCGCGGCTTCCACCGCGGCTGGCACGATCCGATCCCCGCCATCATCGACGCTGCCGAGAACATCGTGGTCACCGACACGCTCGACGTGGCGACATTGCCGACCTGGTCGCGCAAGCGCTCGCTGCTGATCGGTG
>NZ_JALBHA010000577.1:0-3751 GCF_023006445.1 Bradyrhizobium sp. SHOUNA76 | reverse complement strand
GGCGAAATCACGGCGCGGTTCGGCGCGCGGTTCTCCACACTGCTCGCCCATGCGCTGGGGCAGGGCGATGCCCCGATCAGTCCGCGCAAACCGCTGCCCGACTACATCGTGGAGAAGCGCTTTGCCGAGCCGATCGCGACCGACACCATGATCGCGATGACGCTGTCGCGGCTCGCCGACACGCTGATCGCCTCCATGGAGAAACAAGGCAAGGGCGCGCGCCGGCTCGAGGCGGCGTTCTTCCGCACCGACGGCGTGGTGCGCGCGATCATGGTCGAGACCGGACGCCCCGTAACGCGAAGCGCGGTGATCGACCGGCTGTTCCGCGAGCGGCTCGATGCGCTCGCCGATCCGCTCGACCCCGGCTTCGGCTTCGATATGGTGCGCCTGTCGGCGAGCCGCACCGAGATCGTGGTGCAGGAGCAGCGCGATCTCGATGCCCATGTCCACGACAATGACGAGTTGGCCGCGTTGATCGATCGTATCGCCGCGCGCATCGGCGGAAAGCGCGTCGTCGTGCACCTGCCGCAGGACACCCATATCCCTGAATGTGCGGCGACGGCCGCGCCGGCGCAGCATCATCTCGCTGCCGCCATGCAGGCCGAATGGCCCGCACGTGTCGAGAGCGAGCCGCCGCTGCGCCCCTTAAGGCTGTTCGACAAGCCGGAGCCGATCAAGGTGCCGTTCGCCGCCGTGCCGGATGGTCCGCCGCATCAATTCACCTGGCGCCGCGCGTTGCATGCGGTGGTGCGGGTGGAGGGGCCCGAGCGCATCGCGATGGAATGGTGGCGCCAGGACGGCAAGCAGCTCACGCGGGACTATTTCCGCATCGAGGATGCCGAGGGCCTGCGCTTCTGGATCTTTCGCGACGGTCTTTACGAGGGGGAGTGCTTCGATGCCGAGGGCAAGCCCACTCCTCCGGGCTGGTATGTGCACGGTCTCTTCGCATGAACACATCAGCTTATGCCGAGATCGGCATCACCACCAACTTCTCTTTCCTGCGCGGCGGCTCGGATCCGCGCGCCTATGTGCATCAGGCGAGCAAGCTCGGCCTTCCCGCGATCGGCATCGCCGACCACAACACGCTGGCCGGCGTGGTGCGGGCCTACAAGGAACTCGACAACGACAAGGTGCTGCACAAGCCGAAGCTCCTGATCGGCGCACGCATCGTCTTCGTCGACGGCACCCCCGACATTCTTGTCTATCCGCGCGACCGTGCGGCCTATGGCCGGCTCTGTCAGCTTCTCACCAGGGGCAAGCGCGGCGACGACATCACGCGCATCGAGAAGGGCGAGTGCCGTCTCACCTTCGCCGATCTCCTGGAATTCTCGGAAGGCCAGCTCTTGATCCTGACGCTGCCGCATCGCTTCGAGCCGGCGCAGGCGCTGGATGTTCTTGCCAAGCTCAGGACAAGCAGCGCTGAGGGCGTATGGCTGGCGGCGAGCCTGATCTATCGCGGCGATGACCGGCGCCGCCTGGCGGGGCTTGATGATCTCGCGGCAAAGGCAAAAGTGCCGCTGCTCGCGACCAACGAGGTGCTCTATCACGATGCCGGCCGCCGTCCGCTTCAGGACGTGCTGACCTGTATCCGGGAAAAGACCACGATCGAGGCGGTCGGACGGAAGCTGGAAGCCAATGCCGAACGGTTCTTGAAGACGCCGCGGGAGATGGCCCGGCTGTTCCGCGATTTTCCTGAAGCGATCGCGGAGACCATGCGCTTTGCGGGCAAGATCGATTTCTCGCTCGACCAGCTCAAGTACCAATATCCGGACGAGCCGGTGCCGCCGGGAAAGACCGCCCAAGGGCATCTGGAGGATTTGACCTGGGCGGGCGTCGACAAATATTTCGGCGGCAAGATCGATGACAAGTTGCGCGCGACGCTCAAGAAGGAGCTCGCGCTGATCGCCGAGCTGAAATACGCGCACTATTTCCTCACCGTGCACGACATCGTGCACTATGCGCGCAGCCAGAACATTTTGTGCCAGGGGCGGGGATCGGCGGCGAATTCGGCCGTGTGCTACGTGCTCGGCATCACCTCGGTCGATCCGACCAAGGTCGATCTGTTGTTCGAGCGCTTCATCTCCAAGGAGCGACTGGAGCCGCCCGATATCGACGTCGATTTCGAGCATTCGCGGCGCGAGGAGGTGATGCAATATGTCTATCGCCGCTACGGCCGCCACCGCGCCGCGATCATCGCCACCGTCATCCATTACCGTCCGCGCAGCGCCATCCGCGACGTCGGCAAGGCGCTGGGCCTGACCGAGGACGTCACCGCCGCGCTCGCCGACACCGTCTGGGGAAGCTGGGGCAAGGGCCTCAACGACATGCAGGTCAGGCAGGCCGGCCTCGATCCGCAAAATCCCATGATCAACCTCGCGGTCGAGCTTGCGACCGAGCTGATCGAATTCCCCCGCCATCTCTCCCAGCATGTCGGCGGCTATGTGCTGACGCAGGACCGGCTCGACACCTATGTGCCGATCGGCAATGCCGCGATGGACGACCGTACCTTCATCGAATGGGACAAGGACGACGTCGACGCGCTTCATATGATGAAGGTCGACGTGCTCGCGCTGGGCATGCTGACCTGCATCAGGAAGTGCTTTGACTTGATCGACGAGCACAAGGGCGAGCGTTTCGTGCTGGCGAGCGTTCCTCAGGACGATCCCAAGGTTTACGACATGCTGTGTGCCGGGGAGTCGCTCGGTGTCTTCCAGGTCGAGAGCCGCGCGCAGATGAACATGCTGCCGCGGCTGAAACCGCGGACCTTCTACGATCTCGTCATCGAGGTCGCGATCGTGCGGCCCGGGCCGATCCAGGGCGACATGGTGCATCCGTATTTGCGGCGGCGGAATGGTCAGGAGGAGGTTCGTTATCCCTCGCCATCGCCCGAGCATGGCCCCGCAGACGAACTCTACAAGGTGCTGCACAAGACGAAAGGCGTACCCCTGTTCCAGGAGCAGGCGATGCGGATTGCCATCGAGGCAGCAAAATTCACCTCCGAGGAAGCCAACGGCCTGCGCCGCTCGATGGCGACCTTCCGCAATGTCGGCACTATCGGCCAATACGAGGAGAAGCTGATCGGAAACATGGTAGCGCGCGGCTACGATGCCAACTTCGCCAGGAGCTGCTTCGACCAGATCAAGGGGTTTGGCTCCTACGGCTTTCCGGAGAGCCATGCGGCAAGCTTCGCGCAGCTCGTCTATATCTCGTCATGGCTGAAGCATTATCACCCGGATGCCTTCTGCTGCGGGCTCCTTAACTCGCAGCCCATGGGCTTTTACGCGCCGGCGCAGATCGTCGGCGATGCCCGCAAGAACGGCGTCGCGATTCGCGACATCGACGTGTCCTACAGCTTTGCGCAAAACACGCTGGAGAATACTGAAGGCAGATACTGCGCCGTGCGCCTGGGTTTCCGCCAGATCGACGGCTTCCACTGGCTGGATGAAGATGAGGAGCGGCTGAAGCGCTCCCAGCCGTCATTCCGGGGCGCGCGTAGCGCGAGCCCGGAATCCATCGGGCCGCACACGCCTGGCGGAATGGATTCCGGGCTCGATGCTGACGCATCGCCCCGGAATGACAATGTGGAGAGGGTGCTGGACTGGGCTGACCGCATCGTCGCCGCGCGCACCCGGCGGCCCTTCACCTCGCTCGAGGATTTCGCCCGCGACACCGGCCTGCCCAAGCGCGCGCTGATCCTGCTGGCGGATGCCGACGCCTTCCGCTCGCTCGGTCTCGACCGCCGCGAAGCACT
>NZ_JALBHA010000576.1:0-3757 GCF_023006445.1 Bradyrhizobium sp. SHOUNA76 | reverse complement strand
AGCCCGCGCCGCGCACCCCAAGCCCGAGACGGCCGGCAGAGGACCGCTTCGAGACGCTGAGCTGGACCTCGGACCGGCCGCTCTCGCTGCCGCGCCTGCAGCAGGCCATCGGCCGGCTTGCTCCAAAACTTGCGCGCGCAAAAGGCCTGTTCGAGACGGCCGAGCAGCCCGGCCGCCAGATGGTGTTTCAATTCGCCGCCGGCCGCGCCACGCTGGCCCCTGGCGATGATGCGCCGGCGGCAGGCGTGCCGCGATCGCGGATTGTCTTCATCGCCGAACTCGGTGTGCTCTCGAAGGCCGAGCTCGACAGCATCATGGAGGCGTGCGTTGCGGGCGAGTGAAGTGGGCCATTGCGAGCGTCCCGCGACCGTCGCTTCACGCGAATTGCGCCAGCCCGTTTCCGACCGACCAGTTCTCCTTGGGCGCATCGAGCACGTTGACGAAGACGTCCTCGGGTCGGAGGCCCGGGCTTTCGCCGAGAAGGGCGGCGATACGCCGGTACAGCGCCTTCTTCTGCTCGGCCGTGCGCGAGGCGAATACGGTGATCTGGATCAGCACGGCATCCTCGCTGCGGTCGACGCCATAGGCGTTGCCGCAGCGGAAGTTTGCAGGCGAGAGCTCGCTGATGGTCATGAACTCGTCGCCCTCCGGCACATTCAATGCCTCGCGCATGGCGCGATAGAGACTGTCGAGGATTGCCTGCCGATAGGCTTCCGGCTTTCCGGCGCGCATCGAAATGTGGAGGAGCGGCATCGGCTGGTTCCTTGCATGCGGGCGCGATCGGCCAGGTGCGCGCTTGGCGGGCTGCCGGCCGTTCAGCCCATTGACGAAACGGGCTATCAATCCCAATTTATTTTTGACACGATGTCTAGAAAGCATGTTCTTGACGCCGTGTCAAATACATTGACTTCGAGGAGCAGGATTTGAGACCGCGCGAGTTCGACCATGACGACGTCCTGCGCGTCGCGTTCGACCAGTTCTGGCGCAACGGCGTGCGCGGCACCTCGCTGTCGGACATCGCGCGCGACGCCGGGGTCCAGCGCGGCAGCCTCTACAACGCCTTCGGCAGCAAGGAGGCGCTGTTTCTCCAGGCCTATGAACGCTATGCGGGGGATTATCTCCTCGTCCTGCAAAAGGCGCTTGGTGCCGGCTCATTGCGCAGACGCCTCACGGCTTTCTTCGATCTGACCATCACCAACTTCCGCTCCGGCACGCCGCCGCGCGGTTGTCCGACCACGCGCGGCTTGATGGAGCTCGGCGCCGCCCAAGGCGAGGGGCTGGATGACGACGCGCGCGAGGCCTTTGCAAACCTCATCGCGCGCATCACCGCACTGCTTCAGGACACGTTGTCGGCGGGCGCGGAGCGGGGCGAGTTCAACGGCAATCCTGCGGCCGCGGCGCTGCACATCATCACCGTGACGCGGGGCCTCGCCGTGCTCGAACGTGCCTTTGGCGACGAGGCGCAGTTGCGCAAGATCGCCGCGCACACCATCGATCTCGTGCTCGGCAAGAAGGGCGGCTAGGTGTCAGCACAAGGCCAGCGCGTTGACCGCCCGCGTTGCCGCATCTTCCTTGCCGGCGCCGACGAGTCCGCAGACGATGGATTCGAGCTCACCCGGCTGCTTGCGGCGCGCGACCGCCAGCACTCGCATCAATTCCGCCTCGTCATTCGACAGGCGGCGGCAGGACGGCGGCATGAAGCACAGCTCGCATGGGCGGCCGCTGCGCAGGATTCTGACGAGCGCGGCCGCCCGTGCCACCAGCAGAGGACTGTCGGAAATGCCCGGCGCCTCGTCGGCAAAACGATAGGCCGCTTCCCAGCAATCGGACGCGCCGGTCGTATAGGCTGCTCCGATGAAACGGAATAACGACAGCGCGACGCGGCAGAAATCATCGTAGCTGTCGACGCAGGGGCGCGCCGCAAGCGCGGCCTGGAGCGGACAGAGACGCATTTGGCCGGCGTCGGGGATCGCCGCAGAAGCACAAATATCTGAGGTCATCAACGATCTCATCAGTGCAACGTCGGGCTTCCGACCAGCCAGCTCTTCATCGCCATGGTCCGGTCGTGGTCCAAAGAGCGCACGTGCCGGTCGGGCAGGATGAGACCTGCCATGCGGAAGATCGTCGCCAGGCCCCGCACGGGCGCGAGCGCCCAATCGGCACCGACCGGCGGCAGCCAGCTCTCGAACCGTTCGCGCGCGACGTCGACGCGACCCTGCTGTGCCGCGGCAATGGCGTGCAAAATTCCGTGCTCGCTGTCCGACATGCGCGGACAAGTCGGGCAGTGCACCTCGATGGCCGTATGGGCCGTGCAGGCGAAGATCTCGATGATGGATTCCAGCGAGAGCACGGCGTCGCCGACGCGAAAATGGTCGTACACCTGCTGGATGTCGGCGGCGGTCGGAACGGCGCCGCCGCTGCGCGCCTTGGCCCGGAATCCCCAGATGAAGAGCCGTTCCGCCGCGCTGAGTGCGGGAAGGTCGAGAGACCCCGGTGATGTCGATGAATTCATGAAGCCTCTGGCCCTTGGCTGCGCTCACGCCACAGCTGGCGCTGATTGTCTGCATCGATCGTTCTGCCAGAGCCCTCTCCAAGTCAACGCGCGGAAGGGCGATATCGAGGTGTTCTAGATTTGAAGAGGTTTACATTCGGAGGCGCAGCCGTGTCGTCGGAATACGGAAACTGTGCGCGGCCGCAGGCCTCCGGCGGCCCTTTGCGGAACCCGAATGCTTAAGGCTTTGCTAAGGGGATCGGGATAAATTGGCATATCTGTACCGCCCATTTTGCGAGCCCCGATGATTTTCTCCCGCATTAGTTTCAAGCTGGTTCTGATTGTCGGCATCAGCCTCCTCGGCATGATCGCGCTGGCGCCGATCGCGCTGTCGACCCTGCGCGCGCAGATGGTCGCCGATCGCCAGGCCAAGACGCAGCACATGGTGGATGTCGGCTACGGCATCCTCGCCCACTATCAGAAGCTCGAGAGTGAGGGGAAACTGCCGCGCGAGCAGGCCCAGGCCGCCGCCATGGCCGAGATCAAGAGCCTGCGCTACGACAAGGTCGAGTATTTCTGGATCAACGACATGACCCCCAAGATGGTCATGCATCCGATCAAGCCCGAGCTCGACGGCAAGGATCTATCCGCGATGAAGGATCCCGCCGGCAACGCGTTGTTCATGGGCTTCGTTGACGTCGTCAACAAGCAGGGCGCGGGCTTTTACGGTTATCTCTGGCCGAAGCCCGGCTTCGACCAGCCGGTCGGGAAAATCTCCTATGTGAAGGGCTTTGCGCCCTGGGGCTGGATCATCGGCACCGGCATCTATCTCGACGATGTCGACGCCGTCTTCCGCCAGGCCGCGACGACGTTCGGCTACGTCTGTCTGGCCGTGCTGGTCCTGGTCCTCGGCGCGTCCTTCGTGATCGGTCGCAGCGTGACCCGGCCACTCGCCAAAATCACCGCGCTGACCGAGCGACTTGCCGCCGGCGACAGCGCCTTCGAGGTGCCCTACACCGACCGCAGCAACGAGGTCGGCGGGCTCGCCAAGGCGCTGGCCGTGTTCAAGGACAACGCATCGGCAGTCGGCCGGATGCATGCCGAGCAGCAGGAGCTGAAGCAGCGGGCCGACGAGGAGAAGCGCAAGGCCATGGCCGATCTCGCCGGCAAGTTCGAGGCGAGCGTCCAGGCCGTCGTCCGCGACGTCTTCAACGAGGCGCGCGCGATGCAGCAGGCCGCGCAAGGCATGTCGGAGACCGCGAACCG
>NZ_JALBHA010000575.1:0-3757 GCF_023006445.1 Bradyrhizobium sp. SHOUNA76 | reverse complement strand
CCGGGGGCCGCTTGGCCGGGGCCTGAGCGTTTGCGGCGCTCAAGCCCATGACCAGGCACGCGGCAACGGCCAGCCCGGTCAGCAAGCCGCGGGCAGAGTTAGACGATTTCGCCTGGTGCGATGGAGCCATCGGCCGGAAATGAACGAATTTCATTGAGATCGGAGGGCGTTATAGACCATCCCGGCGGGAACGCGAGTGCGGAATGTGGCCAGGGCGAAGGTGCCCTCCCTCCCCCGCTTGCGGGGGAGGGCCGGGGAGAGGGTGTCTCGACAAAGGGAGAGTCCCCCAGAGGAAAGAGCCCTCACCCGGCGCTTTGTGCCGACCTCTCCCGCATGCGGAAAGAGGTTCATCGAGATCACCGCCCGATGATTCTGCCAAATGCCTAGAGATACTTCTTCAAATCCGCCGCCGCCTCTTCGGGCGTGCGTTTCAGGTTGAACGGCGACACGAACCTCCCATCGCGGTCCATCAGATAGATCAGCGCGGTGTGGTCCATGGTGTAGTCGCCGTCCTTGGTCGGGACCTTCTTGGCGTAGACCCGATAGGAGGTGATGACCTTGGCGGTCTCGGCGGGATCGCCGCTGAGCCCTTCGAGATGCGGATCGAAGCTCGACAGATACTCCTTCATGGTCGCCGGCGTATCCCGTTCGGGATCGACCGAGATGAAGACGGCATTGACCTTGTCGGCGTCCTTGCCCATCGCGCGCAGCACCTCCGAGATCTCGAACAGCGAGGTCGGACAGACGTCGGGGCAATGGGTGTAGCCGAAGAAGATCAGGGTCGGCTTGCCCTTCAGGTTCTTGTCGGTGACGGCCTTGCCGTTCTGGTCGGTGAGCTGGAACGGGCCGCCGATCGCTGCCGGCTGCGCCACCTTGCTGACCCCGCCCATGGCCCAGAACAGGATCAGGAGGCCGACAACAAGGCTTGCGGCGAAGGCGGTCGCGATCACCAGCGGACGGGCGGCGGAACTCATGAGCGGAAAACTTCCTGTCGCGGATCAGAAGCAGGCGGCGAAACCGGTCCTGATCATTTCGAAGAACATCTGCGTGCCGTAGTGGAACCACAGCGCCAGCGCGCCGAGCACCAGCAATCCACCGATCGCCACGCCCGCCCACAGCAGCACGGATGGCGTCCGGCCGGCAGTGGGCGAATTGTCCTGTAGGCGATGTGCCGGATGCACTGGTTGAGCCATGGCAATGATGGGGGCAAAAGCCCGGGTTCCCAACCTTCAGATAGGCTTCGGCCCGCCTGCGGGCAAGGCGCCGCCGGCGGGCCAGAACGATCCTGTCAGGCCGAGAATGTCAGTGCAGGAGCTGGCCCCGGGCGGATTCGATCTGGTCCGCTTGCGGGAGAGGCCGGCGCGACGGCTTGATCGCCGAGGCCTGGGCATCCAGGTAGCAGGGCTTGTACATGGCCTGGAGCTGCTTGCCCTTAAGGAACAGCATGTGCGGGGTGAGACCGCCGCGCTGGTTGATCCAGCGCCTCACCTGCGAGGGATACATCGCATAAAGCATCTGGGTCGCTTCAGCATTGGTGACGGCACGGCCGTTGGACCCGAAATCCCAGGCCGCGTGGAAGCCAAGCGTCGCGCTCGAGGTCACGCAGATTCGGTCATGCGGGATGGCGCCGAGGACGATCGTACAGGCGGAGGCGCAGAGGCCGTCGATGATGACGGTTTCGCCTGATTGACGCAGGTCCTGATACTTGTCGACGTAGGTTCCAATCCGGCCGCCGCGGTCATCCGCGATCCGAACCACCGCGTGAGAAGCCCCCATGCCAGCGATCAACAGAACCGCCGCAAGCAACCCCGTCAGAAACTTCATTGGCCCCCGCCCCGGTCGAATTCGAATCTGCGTGTCAGGTGGTGATGCACGGCTAGCGTCTGTCGTAACCGAGGTTTTGTCTAGGCAGGCCGGCTCGCTCAAAACAAATTCAAATCCAGTGTTGCGTCCGCGCTGCACTCGTCAGGTCTCTATCCCAAAGTGGAACAAGTTAACGATGTCTTGCGCGCCACACACTTGATCTCAGTTACGACCGCTGGCTTCAATCCGGGCAATTACAGGGGGGAACTCATGGAGCGGGAAATGCATGGCTGAGAAAACAGACGTCGTCGTCGTCGGCGCGGGGCTGTCGGGTCTTGTGGCCGCCACCGAGATTGCCGACTCAGGCAAGCGCGTGATCGTGGTCGACCAGGAAGGCGAGCAGTCGCTCGGCGGTCAGGCGTTCTGGTCGTTCGGCGGGTTGTTCCTGGTCGATTCGCCGGAGCAGCGCCGGCTCGGCATCAAGGATACCTTCGACCTGGCCATGCAGGATTGGATCGGTGCCGCGGGCTTCGACCGCGACGAGGATTTCTGGCCGCGGCAATGGGCCGAGGCCTATGTGGCATTCGCCGCCGGCGAGAAGCGCACATGGCTGCGGGCCATGGGCCATCGCATCTTTCCTGTGGTCGGCTGGGCCGAGCGTGGCGGTTACGACGCGATGGGCCACGGCAATTCCGTGCCGCGCTTTCACGTCACCTGGGGTACCGGCCCCGGCATCGTCGAGCCGTTCGAGCGCCGCGCGCGCGAGGCGGTCAACAGCGGCCGGCTGAGCTTCAGGTTCCGCCACCGTGTCGACGCGCTCTCGATCACCAACGGCACGGTGGATGGCGTCAGCGGCGCCGTCCTCGCTCCTGACAGGATCGAGCGCGGCAAGAGCTCGTCCCGTAGCGTCGTCGGCGAGTTCGCGCTGCAGGCACAGGCCGTGATCGTGGCGTCCGGCGGCATCGGCGGCAATCACGAGCTGGTCCGGCAGAACTGGCCGAAGCGGCTTGGTGATCCCCCGAAATTCATGATCTCCGGCGTGCCCGAACATGTCGACGGCCGGATGATCGGCATCACGGAGAAAGCGGGCGCGCGGCTGATCAACCGCGACCGCATGTGGCATTATGTCGAGGGCATCCAGAACTGGTCACCGATCTGGCCGCGCCACGGCATTCGCATCCTGCCCGGGCCCTCCTCGATGTGGTTCGACGCCACGGGCACGCGGCTGCCGGCGCCGCTCTTCCCCGGCTCCGACACGCTCGGCCAGCTCCAATACATCATGTCGACGGGGTACGATTATTCCTGGTTCATCCTGACTCAGAGCATCATCAAGAAGGAGTTTGCGCTGTCGGGCTCGGAGCAGAATCCTGACCTGACCGGCAAGAGCTGGCGCATGACCTTGCGCCGCGCCACCAACAAGGGCGCGCCGGCGCCGGTGGAAGCATTCAAAAGCCACGGTGTCGACTTCATCGTACGCGACAAGATCGAGGACCTTGTTGCGGAGATGAACAAGCTTGCCGGCAGCGACCTTCTCAAGCTCGAGCACATCAGGATGCAGATCGAGGCGCGCGATCGCGAGATCGCCAATCCCTACGTCAAGGATGCGCAGGTGATGAACATTCACAATGCGCGCCGCTATATCGGCGACAGACTGATCCGCACCGCCTCTCCCCACAGGATCCTCGATCCCGCGCAGGGGCCGCTGATCGCGGTCAAGCTCAACATCCTCACCCGCAAGACGCTGGGCGGCTTCGAGACCGATCTCGACTCGCGTGTGTTCGGCAGCGAGGGCAGCGTCATTCCGGGCCTCTATGCGGTCGGCGAAGCCGCCGGCTTCGGCGGCGGCGGGGTGCACGGCTATCGCTCGCTGGAAGGCACTTTCCTCGGCGGCTGCCTGTTCTCGGGCCGCAATGCGGGCCGTGCCGCGGCCAAAGCGGTGGGCTAGATCATGCGG
>NZ_JALBHA010000574.1:0-3770 GCF_023006445.1 Bradyrhizobium sp. SHOUNA76 | reverse complement strand
GGCCGCCCTGTCACAAGGGCGCTGGCCGCCGAGCTCTTGCGGGACGCCTGATCGGCCTGCGCGGCCCGCCCCCCCACGCCAGACCCGCTTGACGGGGCGGAGCGGCGGAACATCAATGTCATCGAAACGTCATCGCTCTAACACATGCTCCGGCCGGTTTTGCGCTTAAGTCGCAAGGTAAGGCGAGACAGGATGGACCGACTTCTGATGGATTCAGCGCAAACTATTGAAATTAAAGAGAAAATCCAGGAGACCGAAGGCCTGCCGGCGATCGCATCGAGCCCCGAGCGATTCATCAACCGCGAGCTTTCCTGGCTGCATTTCAATCGTCGCGTCCTGGAGGAATCGGTCAATCCGAGCCACCCCATGCTCGAGCGCGTGCGATTCCTGTCGATTTCAGCGAATAACCTCGACGAATTCTTCATGGTCCGCGTCGCCGGCATCAAGGCCCAGGTGCGCGAGGGCATTGCCGAACGCAGCCCCGACGGCCTGACGCCATCCGAGCAGCTCGCGCTGATCAACCGCACCGTCTCCGAACTCGCCTCCGACCAGCAGGCGATCTGGCGCGACCTGCGCGGCACGCTGGCCGATGTCGGCATCGTGCTGGTTGAGGGCAAGGAAGTCACGAAGGCGGAACGGACCTGGATCGAGGACTACTTCCTCAGCAATGTGTTCCCGCTGCTGACGCCGCTGGCGATCGACCCGGCCCACCCCTTCCCGTTCATCCCGAGCCTCGGCTTCACCATCGCGCTCCAGCTCACGCGCGCCGCCGACGGCAAGCAGATGAACGCGCTGATCCGCATGCCCGGCAAGATCGACCGCTTCATCCGCCTGCCGGCTGACGGCAAGGTCGTCCGGTTGATCTCGCTGGAGCAGGCGACCGCCCTGTTCATCAACCGCCTGTTCCCCGGCTACAATCTGCACGGCCAGGGCGCTTTCCGCATCATCCGAGACTCCGAACTCGAAATCGAGGAAGAGGCCGAAGACCTCGTCCGCCTGTTCGAGACAGCGCTGAAGCGCCGCCGCCGCGGCTCGGTGATCCGGCTCGAGATCGACGCCAAGATGCCGGAAGAGCTGCGCAACTTCGTGCAGCATGCGCTCTCGGCCGCCGACGACGAGGTGTTCCTGGTCGACGGCGTGCAGGCGATGAACGAGCTCTCGCAGCTCACCCGCCTCGACCGGCCCGATCTCGAATTCACCCCGTACGTGCCGCGCCATCCCGAGCGCGTGCGCGAGCATGGTGGCGACATCTTCGCCGCGATCCGGCAGAAGGACCTCGTCGTCCATCACCCCTACGAATCCTTCGACGTGGTGGTGCAGTTCCTGCAGCAGGCGACGCGCGACCCCGATGTCGTCGCCATCAAGCAGACGCTCTACCGCACCTCCAGCAACTCGCCGATCGTGCGCGCGCTCGTGGAAGCCGCCGAGGCCGGGAAATCCGTCACGGCGTTGATCGAATTGAAGGCGCGCTTCGACGAGGAAGCCAACATCCGCTGGGCACGCGACCTCGAGCGAGCCGGCGTGCAGGTCGTCTATGGCTTCCTCGAACTGAAGACGCACGCAAAACTCTCCATGGTGGTACGCCGCGAGGGCGGCAGCCTCACCACCTATGTTCATACCGGCACCGGCAATTATCACCCGGTCACCGCGCGCATCTACACCGACCTCTCCTACTTCACCTCCGATCCGACCATCGGCCGCGATGCCGCGCGCGTGTTCAATTTCATCACCGGCTATGCCGCGCCGAGCGATCTGGAAAAGATGGCGGTGTCGCCGCTGACCTTGCGCAAGCGCATCATCGAACACATCCAGGGCGAGACCGCGCATGCACGGCACAGCCGGCCCGGTGCGGTCTGGATGAAGATGAACGCGCTGGTCGACCCCGACATCATCGACGCGCTCTACGAGGCCTCACAGGCCGGCGTGCAGGTCGAGCTCGTGGTGCGCGGCATCTGTTGCCTGCGCCCCGGCATTCCCGGCCTGTCCGAGAACATCCGCGTCAAGTCGATCATCGGACGCTTCCTGGAACACGGCCGAATCTACTGCTTCGGCATGGGCCAGGGCCTGCCGAGCGCGAAAGCGGCTGTGTATATCTCCTCGGCCGACATGATGCCGCGCAACCTCGACCGCCGCGTCGAGGTGCTGTGTCCGCTGCAAAATCCCACGGTGCATCAGCAGGTTCTCGAGCAGATCATGGTCGCCAACCTGAAGGACAATGAGCAGAGCTGGCAATTGTTGCCGGACGGGTCCTCAACGCGTATGAAGACCGCGAAGGGCGAGGAGCCTTTCAATGTCCACAACTACTTCATGACAAATCCGAGTCTGTCTGGCCGTGGAAAGTCGCTCAAGGAATCCTCGCCGCGTCGTCTCACGCGCCGGAACGAACGCCATCAATCCTGATCAGGGATTTCCGACGTGAAGCGGCCGCGCAAGCGCGGCTCGAGCGTCGCAGTCATTGATATCGGTTCCAACTCGGTCCGTCTCGTCGTCTACGAGGGGCTGACGCGGAGCCTCATTCCGATCTTCAACGAGAAGACGCTGTGCGGCCTCGGGCGCGAGGTGCAGAGCACCGGCCTGCTCGCACCCGACGCCGTCGACAAGGCGCTGACCTCGCTCAAGCGCTTTCGCGCCTTGTGCCGTGTGATGCAGGTCGGACGCGTGTTCGCGATCGCGACCGCCGCCTGCCGCGACGCTTCCAACGGCCCCGATTTCATCGCCAAGGCCGAACGCATCTGCGCCGTGAAGATCGAGATCCTGTCGGGCCCGCGCGAGGCGCGGCTGTCGGCCCTCGGTGTGATCTCGGGCATCCATCATCCCGACGGCATCGTCGGCGACCTCGGCGGCGGCTCGCTCGAATTGATCGACGTGCGCAGGAACAGCGTGCGCAGCGGCGTGACGCTGCCGCTCGGCGGACTCGCACTCCAGGATCTCGCACACAAATCGCTCAAGCGCGCCGACCGCATCGTGCGCGAGGCGCTCGACGAGGTGCAGCAGCTCACTGCTGGCCGCGGCCGCACCTTCTATGCCGTCGGCGGCACCTGGCGCGCGCTCGCGCGCATCCACATCATCCAGAGCGGCTATCCGCTCCAGGTGATGCACGGCTATTCGATTTCCGCGGCAGAAGCGCTCGATTTTTCGCGCCGGCTGCGCCGTCTTGCGGCCAGCAATATGCTCGCCGACATCGAGATCGTCGCCGATGCAAGGCGCCCGCTCCTCACCTATGCCGCGCTGGTGCTCGAGCACATCATCCGGGTCGCCAAACCAAAGACCATCGTGTTCTCGACCTTCGGCGTACGCGAAGGCCTCTTGCACGAGAAGCTGCCGGAGTCCGAACGCAACAAGGACGGGCTGATCTGCGCGGCCGAAGAGCTCAACCAGCTCCTGTCGCGCTCAGCCAAGCACGCCCGCGAGCTGATCGCCTGGACCGATCGTCTGGCGCGCGTCGTGAAGCTGCGCGAGACCGAAGAGGACCGCCGCCTGCGCCACGCCGCGTGCCTCTTGTCCGACATCGGCTGGCGCGTGCATCCCGATCATCGCGGCGAGCAGACGCTGAGCCTCGTCGTCAACGGCAATTTCGGCGCGATCACCCACACCGAGCGCGCCTTCGTCGGCCTGTCCGTGTTCTATCGCTATGCGGGCCTCAGCGAGGAGAACCAGCCGCCGGTCACGATGCAGGAGCTGCTGACGCCGGCGCAGCTCGAACGCGCCCGCCTGCTGGGCGCGGCCTTCCGCGTCGCCCATCTGATCTCGGCGGCGCGGCCGGGCGTCCT
>NZ_JALBHA010000573.1:0-3787 GCF_023006445.1 Bradyrhizobium sp. SHOUNA76 | reverse complement strand
GGAAACGATGGCGCGCGATCGCCAGCGCCGCCGGCACCGCGAACAGCAGCGCCACCAAGGACGACAGCGCGCCGAGCCCGAGGCTGACCCAGAAGGCGTGGATGAATTCAGGATAGTTGGCGATGGTCCTGAACCAGCGCAGCGAGAAGCCGTTGGTCGGCAGCGACAGAAAACCCTCTGGCGTGAAGGCGACGAGGCAGACCACCAGGATCGGCGCCACCATGACGATGACGAAGATGGCGTGGAAGATCAACGCCAGCGGACTGTTCCGTCTCATCGGAACACCTCCGCATAGCGGCGCTCGATCAGCGCGTTGCTGCCGACGACAATCAGCACCAGTGCGACCAGCAGCAGCGTCGCTACGGCCGCGCCGAGCGGCCAGTTCAGCGTGTTGAGGAATTCGTCATAGGCGAGCGTCGCCGCGACCTTGAGCCGGCGGCCGCCGATGATCGCCGGCGTCGCAAAGGCGCTGGCCGAGAGCGAGAACACGATGATCGCGCCAGACAGCACGCCCGGCATGATCTGCGGCATGATGATGCGGCGAATGATGGTGGCGGGACCGGCACCGAGCGACATCGCGGCATTCTCGATCTGCGGATCCAGGCGCTGCAGCGCCGCCCACACCGAGAGCACCATGAACGGCATCATCACATGCGCGAGCGCGACGACCATGCCGGTTTCGGTGAACATGAAGGGAATGGGGGATCGGATCACCCCGAGCGACATCAAGAGCTTGTTGACGAGCCCGTTGTTGCCGCCGAACAGCAGCGCCCAGCCGAGCGTCCGCGCCACCACGGAGATCAAGAGCGGCCCGAGAATGATCAGCAGGAAGAAGCTCTTCCAGCGGCCGCTCATGCGGTTGAGGATGTAGGCTTCGGGCGCGCCGAGCAGCGCGGTGAGCAGCGTGGTCAGGATCGCGATTCGAAACGTCCGCCAGAACATTTCCGCGTAATAGGGATCGGTCGCGATCTCGTGCCAGTTCTTGAGGATGAAGACCGGCTCGATGCCCTTGTACTGGCCCCAATCGTGGAACGACAGCATCACGGTCATCGCCAGCGGGATCAGCAGCACGCCCACGAACAGCAACAGGGCGGGCGCCGTCAGCGCCCATGGCGCACGGGCGTTACGTTCCTCGGTCGCGGCGCTCATGTGGCCGGCCTCGCACGCACGCTCATGTCCTCGGGCCGCCAGGTGAGACGAACCGCCGCGCCCTCGATCGGCTGCGCTGTGCCGTCGTTCTGCCGGATCACGATCGCCGGGCCGCATTCGCTCTCGCACTGGAATAGCCAGTGGTTGCCCTGGAAGATGCGCGTGACGATTTTCGCGCCGAGGCCCGCATCGCCAAAGCCGATGCGCTCGGGGCGGATGCTGACGGTCACGGGACCGTTGAGGCCAGCGGGCGCGGGCACGCTCCAGGAACCCGCCATCAATTGCGCCGGCGCGACGCTCCGGTCGATCGCCCCGGCAAAATCGTTGGTCTTGCCGAGGAACTGCGAGACGAAGGCCGAGGCCGGCTTCTCATAAGTGTCCTGCGGCGAACCGATCTGCTCGATGCGGCCCTGGCTCATCACCACGATGCGGTCCGACAGCGACATCGCCTCGTTCTGATCGTGGGTGACCAGGATCGTGGTGGTGCCGATGGTGCGCTGGATCTGGCGCAGCTCGATCTGCATCTCCTCGCGCAGTTTTGCATCGAGGTTCGACAGCGGCTCGTCGAGCAGCAGCACGCTCGGCTTGATCACCAGCGCGCGCGCCAGCGCCACGCGCTGCTGTTGTCCGCCGGACATGCGGCGCGGATGGCGGTCCTCGTAGCCGGCGAGCCCGACCATCGCGAGCGCGGCACGCACGCGCTCGGCCCGCTCGTTGCGCGACACATTGCGCATTTCCAGACCGAAGGCGACGTTCTCCGCCGCGGTCATGTGCGGAAACAGCGCGTAGCTCTGGAACACGATGCCGAGCCCGCGCTTGGCGGGATGGATCGCGGTCAGATCCTTGCCCTCGAGGCGGATCGCGCCGCGCGTGGGATCAAGGAAGCCCGCGATCATCTGCAACGTCGTGGTCTTGCCGCAGCCGGACGGGCCGAGGAAGGAGATGAACTCCCCCTTCCCCACCGACAGACTGAAGTCGTCGACCACAGTCTGCGCGCCGAACTGCTTTGCGACCCGATCGAGCTCGAGATAGGCCATGCGCTGTCTCCGCTAGCGACGATCAGATCAGCGCTCGACCTCACGATTCCAGCGCTTGGTCCACTCCTCGCGCTTCTCGTTGATGATGGTCCAGTCCGGATTATAGAGCTTCGCCGCGCGCTCGCCGATCGGCGCCATCTTGCCGAGCTCCGGCGGGATCACCAGCGATTTCAGCACCGGGCCGTAGCCGTAATCCTTCAGCATCACGAGCTGGACCTTTGGATCGAGCAGCATCTTGACGAAGCTCGCCGCCAGCGGCGAGGCGTTCGGCTTGTTGATTGGGCACGCCGTCGTCAGCAGCGTCGCGGCGCCTTCCTTGGGATAGACGAAGTCGACGGGAAAGCCGGTATTGGCAAAGCTCTGCACGCGGCCGGTGCCCCACACCGCGATCACGGCCTGACCGGATTGGAACAGCTCGGTCATCTTGCCCGGCGACGGCTCATAGGCGAGCACGTTCGGATTGACCTCTTCCTTGAAGATCTTGAAGCCGGAATCGACATTGGTCTCGCCGCCGCCGTTCATCTTCGACAGCATCACCAGCGCTTCGAGACCGTACGTGTTGTTGATCGGCGGGATCACGAGCTGCTTGGCGTACTTCGTGTCCTTCAGGTCGTTCCACGACGTCGGCGGCGCCCAGCCTTTCTCCTTGAACACCTTGGTGTTGTACATCAGGCCGGTCGCGACGATGCCGATCGCAACCGCGCGATCGTCCTTGAAGCGCGCGGTGTCGTAGAGATCCGTGGGGAGACCTTCGAGCTTGCCGCAGAATCCGAGCTGGATCGCCTGATACATCGGGCCGTCATCGACGATGGCGACGTCGATCTGCTGATTGCCCTTCTGCGCCTGAAGCTTGGCCAGCGTGTCGGTGGAGTTGCCGGCGACGTATTCGACCTTGACGCCGTTCTCCTTCTCGAAGGCCGGGATCACCTCGTCGCGGATCGTCTTCTCGAACGAGCCGCCATAGCCGGCGACATAGAGCGTCTTTTGCTGGGCCGAGGCGACTGACGGGACGGCGATGAGCGCTGCGATGCTGACCGCGGTCAAAAGGCGAAAAGTCTTCATGGGGACCGATCTCCATACCGGAATGAGGTGACGTACCGACAAATCTCCGACTGGGGCGCCTTCCGCATTTCCTTCCGCGTTAATCCTTTCCGACCAGGGCTCCGGCCCCTGCTCGGCGGGTTTTGACGCGATTTGGAGGTTTGACCCCCTCCAATCTGCCGAAAAAGCGGGCTGGCTCCAGCTCTGATGAAAAAGATCGCAACCTATACTTCCATCGTCCAATGAATAATGGCAACCTCTGTATGCCTAAATGTTATGAATGGAATTCGAGATGGCGCGGATCAATTCGCGGCAGGTGGAGGCTTTCCGCGCGACGATGCTCACCGGCAGCGTCACCGAGGCGGCGAAGCTGATGGTGGTGACGCAGCCCGCGGTCAGCCGCTTGCTGCGCGACTTCCAGGCGCTGCTGAAGATGGAGCTGTTCGAGCGACGCGGCACCGGCCTCGTGCCGACCGCCGCGGCGATGGCGCTTTATACTGAAGTCGAGCGCTCCTTCGTCGGTCTCGAGCGCATCACCGCGGCAGCCGAGGAAATCCGCG
>NZ_JALBHA010000572.1:0-3794 GCF_023006445.1 Bradyrhizobium sp. SHOUNA76 | reverse complement strand
CGCCACGCTGGGGACCAGCACATGAGCCGCAAGCCCCCGCGCCGCGCCGGCGCGTCCGACGCAAAAGATGGAGTCGGCTACGGCAAACCGCCGGCCGAGCATCGGTATAAACCGGGCCAGAGCGGCAATCCGAAAGGGCGGCCCAAGGGCAGCAAGAATGAGACGACCATCATCAACAAGCTTCTTAACCGCAAAATCGACATTCGTGAAAACGGACGACTGCGCAAGATCACCGTGCTCGAAGGCATCCTGACCAGATTTGCGGACGACGCGCTGAGGGGCAAGGACAAATCGGCCGCCTTCCTTCTTAACCGCCAACAATTTCTCGAGACGTCATCCGAGCAGCCCGCCAACGACGTCCTCGATATCGACGACCGCAAGGTTTTGGATTTTTACGCCGACCAACTTTACGAGAAATTCAAAAAGCAAGGAGAGTCCGAATGACCAACCACGACCTCGCATTGTTCAGTGCCATCCTACGCGCTGACTTCGTCAGCTTTGTCTACCGCTGCTTTCTCCACCTCAACCCCGGTGCTCAATTCCTGCCCAACTGGCACATCCATGCAATTGCCTATCAGCTAGAGCGCGTCCGCCGCGGCGAAATCACCCGGCTGATCATCAACATGCCGCCGCGTTACCTCAAATCGATCACGGTTTCTGTGGCCTTTTCGGCCTTTCTGCTTGGGCTCTCGCCAGGCCGCCGCATCATTTCCATCAGCTACGGCGATGAGCTCTCGGCCAAACATGCCAGCGACTTCCGATCCATCGTGCATGCCGAGTGGTACCGGCGCGCGTTTCCGGACATGCGCATCGTGCGCAGCACCGAATCCGAGCTGATCACGACCCGACGCGGGTCGCGCAGAACGACATCGGTTTCGGGGACGTTGACAGGGCTCGGCGGCGACCTGATCCTGATTGATGATCCGCAGAAGCCGATCGATGCGCAATCGGAGTCGCGTAGAACCGGCACCAACCAATGGGTAACGAATACGCTGATGTCGCGTCTGGACAACAAGCAGACCAGCGCGGTGATCGTGGTGATGCAGCGCGTTCACCTGGACGATCTGTCCGGGTTTTTGACCAGTTCATCCGATGAGTGGGAGGTGCTCAGCCTGCCCGCGATCGCGGAGACCGACTCCGCGATCCCAATCGGCCCCAACCAATTCCATTTCAGGAAGTCAGGAGAGGCGCTGCATCCGGCCCATGAATCGATCGAGACGCTGAGCAAGCTGCGCCAGACGCTCGGGCCGGACGTGTTTGCGGCGCAGTACCAGCAGGCGCCGGTGCCGGCCGGCGGCGCCATGATCAAGCGCGACTGGCTGCGATATTACGACGAAGCCCCCTCAAGAGATATGCTGGGCTGCCGCATCATCCAGAGTTGGGATACGGCCGCCAAAAATGGCGCGCAGAACGACTGGTCTGTCTGTACGACGTGGCTGGTCATTGACGGGAATTACTACCTGCTCGACCTTGTGCGCGGTCGGTTTGAATATCCCGCCCTCCGCGACACCGCGCTCCAGCTCGCCAAGCGTTTCAAGCCGCACGAGATCCTGGTCGAAGAGGCCTCGACCGGAATTGCGCTGGCGCAGGAGCTCCGCGACAAGCGCGACTGCTTCGTCAACCCTGTCAAGATCAATCATGATAAGGTTGGTCGGCTCTACGTCCAGCAGAGCAAATTTGCCGCCGGACGCGTGCTGTTTCCGAGAAACGCGCCGTTCCTGGCTGAGCTCGAAATGGAGCTGTTGACCTTCCCGCAAGGCCGTCACGACGACCAGGTCGACAGCATCAGCCAGGCGCTGGCCTATGAGGACTCCGGGTACGATTATACGCTGAGTTGGCTCTGAGGGTGGCCGCTAGACGAGCCTCTCCATCACCCAATCGTGCAGCCCGAGCTGCATGATGGTCGAACCCAACTCGCGACCGGTCCAGACGTAAATGTCAGCACGATCCTCGGGGCGCTCGCGCCCTGCGGCGAATGACATAGACCTTGTGGAGTTTCTCGCGATTGCCCAGGAGCAGGGGGCTGATCGCGGAAGCTCCCACGCGCCAAGCCCAGTCAGCCTTCCGTGGAGCTGAGGAGATTTGCCGCAGTTGCGAGCGATGCCGCGATTTTCCAGAACAAAGCCAACTGACCGCACGAACGTCACTCGAGCCCGAGCGAGCGAAGCGTCCGCTTCTGCTGAACCAAAGCGGCCCGGTCGTAGCGCTCCAACCCTTCAAGGCCTTTCAGATCTGCCGGCAGCGGGCCGGTCAGAAGCGCTGCTAACATCGCCTGCCGCAAGCTGCGGATTTGCAGCCGCGCAAGCTTGGACCGCGCCAGCGCCATCGCCGCCTCGGGCGAGACCTGATGCCCGAGCCTCGAAGTAATCGCGACGGCAAGGTTCGCCGCCTCGGCAGGATCGCTGACGGCGCTGCGCGCCAGCCCATGACGCAGTGCGTTGCGGCTGGACCTCGTCTTGCCACCTGCCGTTTTCGGCCCGGTGCTGCGTGTGGCGTTGCGGCGATTGGCTTCGATTTGTCGAACGGACGTCATCTTCGAGCTCCTCGGCCGGGGCGGGTTTCAGGCCCCGAAAGCTCGCTCCAACCTCCTGAACTATCAAGGGTTTTCACGCCGAACAAACCGCAAAATCGCTGCAGAAAGCACTGGCATTCCCGCGCGAAAGGAGCGTTACTGATGGGACCGGGCCGTGGGCCGTTGGCCCCGGTCTCTCCCCTCGCAGCGGCGGGGGTTTTGGTGGTGCGGCGGCAAGCCGCCTCAACCAAGGAGAGACCGGTGACCACGATTGCATCCGACGGCGCCGCGGCGCCCCGCTCCGTACTCACGTTGAACCGCCACGACCGCCGCGCCTTCATTGGCGGCTCGGACGCCCGCATCATCATGGGCGACGACCAGGACGAGCTCAGGCGCCTGTGGCAGGAAAAGCGCGGCGAGATCGCGCCGCAAGATTTGTCGCGCAACCTGATCGTTCAGCTCGGCATCGCCACCGAAGACCTCAACCGCAGCTGGTACCAGAGCGCCACCGGTCACGCGATCACCGACATCCAGAAGCGGGTGCGGCACCCCGTCCATGCCTGGATGGCAGCCACGCTGGACGGCATCGTCGCGCCGACCGGCGCGGTGTTCGAGGCCAAGTTCATGCTGCCCTGGGCCTTTAGCGAAGAGGCGGCGGCCGACAAACACATGGCGCAGCTGCAGCACAACATGTGGGTGGTCGCGGCGCGCGCGGCGGTGCTCTCGATCATCACCGGCGGCGGCAAATGGGTGGAGATCACCGTGCATGCCGACCCGCTCTACCAACACCTGCTGCTGACCGCGGAGAAAAAGTTCTGGCGCTGCGTGCAGAGCGGCGAGCCGCCGCTGCTGTTCGGGATCGAGACCCCACGGCCGCGGCTCGCCGCCGTCAAGGTGGTCGACATGACCGCATCCAATCTGTGGGCCGCATGCGCGGCGACCTATTTGCGCACCCGCGAGGCCCATGGCGAGCACGAGCTGGCCAAGACCGAGCTCAAGAAGCTGCTGCCTGAGGATGCCAAGGAAGCGTTCGGACACGGCATTCGCGCCAAGCGCTCCAAGGCTGGCGCCGTCAGCTTTGATCCGGTGGAGATGGAGGCCGTCCATGCACCAGGCCAGTGAGCATATCGGGGCGATCGCGGCGGCGCTGGCCCGCGCGCAAGCCGAACTAACCAATCCGGAAAAGACCCTGACCGCTCAGATCCGCTCCCCGTTCCTGCGCGATGACGACCGCACCTTTCGCTACGCCTCGCTGGCGAGCGGCCTCGACATCGTGCGCAAG
>NZ_JALBHA010000571.1:0-3808 GCF_023006445.1 Bradyrhizobium sp. SHOUNA76 | reverse complement strand
CGCGCTCGACCTCGGCATCGGTCGCATCGGGCCGGCCGAAGCGGATGTTCTCGCGGGCACTGGCGGCGAACACGTTCGATTCCTGCGGCACCAGCGCGATGCGCGCGCGGAAATCCCTGGGATCGGCGGATTTGACCGGCACGCCGTCGAGCGAGATCGCACCGCTGCGCGGGTCGTAGAAGCGCAGCAAGAGGTGAAAGATCGTGCTCTTGCCGGCGCCGGACGGACCGACGATCGCGACTTTCTCACCGGGGCGCACCGTGAATGAAACGGCATCGAGCACATTGACGTCGCGCCGGACCGGATAGGCGAAGCTGACCTGATCGAAGCCGACCTCGCCGCGTGCCGGCACCGGCAGCGCGCGCGCAGACGCGGGCGCCTTGATGTCGGGCTCGACGTGCAAGATCTCGAAAAGGCGCTCGGCCGCGCCTGATGCCGCCGAAACCTCGCCCCAGACCTCGCTGAGCTGGCCGAGACCCGCTGCGGCGAACACCGCGTAAAGCACGAACTGACCAAGCCGGCCCGGCGAAATCGCGCCGGTCAGCACGTCATGCGAGCCGATCCAGAGGATCGCCACCACGCTTGCGAACACGATGAAGATGATGATGGCGGTAAGCACCGCGCGAGCCTGGGTCGAGGTGCGCGCCGCCTCATAGGCCTGCTCGACCTCGCCGCCGAACCGCTTCTCGGCGAATGGCTCGCTGGTATAAGCCTGCACGGTGCGGATCGCACCAACCAGCTCGCCCGCATAGGCCGAGGCCTCGGCGAGGGTGTCCTGCGCATTGCGCGACAGCCGCCGCACCCAGCGCCCGAAGGCGACCAGCGGCAGCACGATCAAGGGGATGGCCAGCAGCACGAAGCCCGACAGCTTCGGGCTCGTGATCACCATCATCGTCGCGGCGCCCAGGAACATCATCAAATTGCGCAGCGCGATCGACACGGAGGCGCCGACGGCCGATTTGAGCTGGGTGGTGTCGGCGGTGAGCCGCGAGATCAATTCGCCGCTGCGCGCGGAGTCGAAGAAGGCGGGGGAGAGCGAGAGCAGATGAGCGAACACGTCGCGCCTGAGGTCGGCAACGATGCGCTCGCCGATCGTCATCACGAGGTAGTAGCGCGCGGCGCTGGCGAGCGCGAGCACGGCGACCACCGCGAGCATCACCGAGAAGTAACTGTTGATCAGCTCGATGCCCTCGGGCGTCAGGCCGAAATCGATCATCCGGCGCACCGCGACGGGCACCAGCAGCGTGGTCAGCGCCGCGACCGTAAGTGCGACGAAGGCGAGCGCCGCGCGGCCGCGATAGCGGTACACATAGGGCGCGAGCGCAAGCAGCGGCCGCAGCTTGGCACGACCCTTGGCCGGCTCTTCGATCAGCTCGGCTTCGATCGACGGGGTGTCGGCGGAATTCAATTGGGAATTCAATTGGGAGTTCATTCCGGGCTGATCGACATATTGGTCATCAAGCCGTTCCACTGCGCTCATGAGATCCGACCCATTGCATTCGTTTGCTCCCAATAGGCCGGTGCAAGGGTAGTGGCAAATCCGGGATGTCCCTTAGGGGTAAGCCCGGTTCACCGCCCGGGATAGCTTGTTTTACCTGATATCGTGAGGTATAGAGCCGCCCAAATCCGTCATTCGATAGCCACCCAAGAAGGCGCCGGGGCGCCGAGGAATTGCCATGAAAGCCGAAATTCACCCGAACTATCATACAATTAAGGTCGTGATGACCGACGGAACCGAGTACCTGACCCGCTCCACCTGGGGCAAGGAAGGCGACACGCTGAACCTCGACATCGACCCGAAGTCGCACCCGGCCTGGACCGGCGGCAACGCCCAGCTGATGGATCGCGGCGGCCGCGTCTCGCGCTTCCAGAAGAAGTTTTCGGGCTTCCTCAAAAAGGATTGATCCGGCCCGCAAGGGTGGAGACGAAAAACGCCCCTGGGAGACCAGGGGCGTTTTTGTTTGTGCCGTCGTCTCCAGCGTTCGATCCGTCATCCCTGCGCGAGCGCGGCGCGCTCGTCGCTGGAGGCGCGAGCCGCGCGATGCAGAGCATCGCGTGGGGCCGCTACGCGGCCACCTCAGGGTGAGGGTTCAACATTCAATGCACGGATGGTCTCGTAGGGTGGGCAAAGCGACTTGTCCGCCGTAGCTCGAAGAGCGAAGGCGGAAGCGTGCCCACGAAACCCTTGTTGTAGTCCCAAGTGAGGCATGGTGGGCACGGCGCTACGCGCCTTTGCCCACCCTACGGCAGCGTGCCCCTGCGGCAGCTGCGAACCTACCGCTCGAACGCCGCCTTCAGCGCGTTGAGATGCGGCACCAGCGGGTTGCCGATCGCGACGTGCTCGGCCGGCGGGGTGTGGATGGTGGTGTCGAGGCGACGCACGCGGGTCTGCAGGCTCATCGAACGATGGATCAGGTCCTGGAGCTGCGAGGGCAGCTTCTCGATGGTGTCGGCGGGGCCGGGATCGGCCGCACTGAGCTTGACCTTGGTCTTCTCGCGATTGGCCTGGCTCAGCGTCATCTCGCCTTCCTTCACCGCACGGTGCAGCAGCAGCCACGAGGCGAGCTGCATCAGGCGGGTGGTGAGACGCATGCTCTCGGTCGCGTAGGTGAGGCTGACGGCACGGTCGAGCGCCTTGGCCTCGGTGCGGCCGTCGCCGTCGAGATAGGCGGCGGTCTCTTCGACGAGGTCCATGCCCTCGCGGAACAGGACGCCGAACGCCGCAGAATTGGTGAACCGCTCGCTGAGTTGAACGAGAGCGCCGTCGGCCTGCAAACGTTCCATGATTAACGCCTCTTACGCAACTGTTTGACGATCCGGCTTGGCGCCGGCTTATGATGAACAAATCATTGCGCGGGCGGGACGCGGAGTCCAGCGACATGCGCGGATATGGTTTCCGCGCGTCATTCCTCGGAATTCAACCGGAACGAGACCCAAAAAAGCAAAAAAGAGCCGCCGGAAGACCGGCGGCTTTGAAAGTTGATAACAGGGAGGCGTCAAACAGAGTGGACAGGAGCCACTCGGTGTCCAAACGAGGACAGTTCCAGTCATAAACCCGAAAGCTTAATCGACGGTAAACGAGCTAAATTTTTGAGAGTTCGTTAGCCATGTCGGTCAGTGGCCGAGTGCACTGCGGAACAAACTTCCTCCGCGCGTCGTCCCGGCGAAGGCCGCAGCTAGCTTCTCATCAGCTAGACCCTCATGGTGAGGAGCGCGCTCTTCGCGCGCGTCTCGAACCATGACGGCCCGCTCTCGCGCTTGGCCATCCTTCGAGACGACCGCTTCACGGTCCCTCGGGATGAGGACTGCCGCATGCGGCCAGCTTCAGTCCAACGCCGGGGGCTACGACTTGAAAATACTGTTCGCCGCATCGCGCGAGGCGCGCTTTTTGGTGGCGGCTTCTTCCAGCCTTGCGATCTCGGTCTTGAGCAGGGCGACGCGCTCGGTCAGTTCCTCCACGGACAACAGTGAGAGATCCTGTCCGATTTCATGCGTGATCTTCTTGCGCGGGCGGTCGTCGTCTTCCGTCGGCATGATCGTTCCTCCTGCGTTCGCACTGGGCACACGGCTGAGGCGGTTGCCAGCTTGGACCGCGCTGGCTAAGCAATGGCCTCGTTTCCTCCCGCACCTTTGCTCAAGGACACATCATGGACAAGCTGCCCGCGCAAATGACCGTGGTCGCCATCTCCAAGCCCGGCGGACCGGAGGTGCTGGTGCCGGAACAACGGGCCCTGCCGCAGCCCGGTCCCGACGAGATCCTGGTCAAGGTGCAGGCCGCCGGCGTCAACCGGCCCGACGTGGCGCAGCG